>NZ_BAAHXI010000001.1:0-175446 GCF_054656955.1 Deferrisoma palaeochoriense | reverse complement strand
CACTCAGCCGGATAGGCGGAACTGCCCAGGAATCCTGGGCGTATTTGCCGATCCGGCTGACCGGAAGAGTCCCAGTCGTTGGCTGAGTACCGGATGCAGCGACTGTAGGAGCCACGCCCGGCGCTCCAGCAGGCCCCATGCCCCCGACCGTGTCTATTCAACGGCCGGAGTAATATTGCTCTGGCGACCAAATAGGCACTTTCCGACCGCGCCACAACGCAAAACACCCTCCCCGCGGTCGGACGCGGGGAGGGTGCGGAAAAACGCGTCACCGGCTCTCCCGTCTCCTTTCCGAACGCGGGAGGCCGGGGCGTTTCCGCCCCGACCCGTCGGCGGGCCGGCCGTGGGCCCTAACAAACCGGTAGGCCGGTCCGCTCGGAGACGACGCCGAATCTACCGCCGGCCCGAACCCCGTGGCAAGGGGTCCGGGCCGGCCGGGGAACTACTTGTTGCGCTCGTCGATCACCCGCTTGGCCTTGCCCTCGCTGCGGGCGATGGTGCCCTGGGGCACGATCTCCACAGGCGCGTTGATCCCGATCACCCCGTGGATCCGGGCGCTGATCCGGCGACCGAGCTCCTCGAGGGCCTGCTTGCCCTGGGCGTACACCTCGGGCTTGGCCTCGGCCTCCACCTTCATGCCGTCCAGGTGGCCCTTCTTGAACACCCGGATCTGGTAGAGGGGCTCCATCTCCTCGAACTCCATGATGATGGACTCGACCTGGCTCGGGAACACGTTGACGCCCGAGATGATCAGCATGTCATCGGAGCGCCCGAGGATCTTGTCCATGACCACCAGGGTGCGGCCGCACTCGCACTCCACCCGCCTGAGGCTCGTGATGTCGCGGGTGCGGTAGCGCAGGAGCGGCATGGCCCGGCGCTGGAGCGCCGTGAACACGAGCTCGCCCTTCTCCCCCAGCGGCAGGGGCTCCAGGGTCGAGGGGTCCACGATCTCGGGATAGACGTGGTCCTCGTTCAGGTGCAGCCGGTAGGCCTCGCACGAGAACCCGACACCCGGCCCCATCATCTCGGTGAGCCCGTAGGCCTCGTGGGCCGCGATGCCCATGCGCTCCTCGATCTCCTTTCGCATCTCCACGGTCCAGGGCTCGGCCCCGAAAGAGCCCACCCGCAGCGGGAGTTTGCGCAGGTCCACACCCATCTGGTCGGCCTTCTCGGCGATGGTGAGCGCGTAGGTGGGGGTGCAGAAGAGCGCCGTGGACCCGAAATCCTGCATGATCATGATCTGGCGCTCGGTCATGCCGGACCCGGTGGGCACGAGGCACGCCCCGATCGCCTCGACGCCCAGATAGAACCCGAGGCCTCCCGTAAAGAGGCCCATGCCGTAGGCGTTCTGGCAGATGTCGTCGGGCCGGATGCCCTGGGCCCACAGGGTGCGGGCCATGCACTCCTGCCACTGGGCCTTGTCTTCGGCCGTGTAGGGCCCCGTGATGGGCTTCCCGGTGGTTCCGGAGGAGGCGTGCACCCGCACGAGATCCTTCATGGGCACGGCGCACAGGCCGAAGGGGTAGTTGTCCCGCAGGTCGTTTTTCACGGTGAAGGGAAGATGCCGGATGTCGTCGAGGGTGCGGATGTCGTCGGGCTTCACCCCTTTCTCGTCGAGCTTTTGTTTGTAGAACGGCACCCGCTCGTAGAGCCAGGCCACGGTCTCCCGCAGCTTCGCGGCCTGGAATTCCCGGAGTTTTTCGAGCGGCATGGTTTCGAACTCTTCGTTCCAGTACTTCTTCATGGCATCTCCTCCGTCGAAAGGGGTGGACACGGCACGACTTGCAATCACCATACCAAAACAAACGAGGTTTTCTCAACCGGCCAGTCGTTTGGTTCCAAGGCCGGGGGTGGACGGGGTGCCGCACAACGGGTAACTTTTCCCCGCCCACCGCGAAAACCTCATCGCCGGAGGGGCAATCGGACTACTACTCCGGCGGCTACATGGAAGCGCATGGGGGCGTGGAGCCCGCTGCAGCGCCGGGAGTGGCTCCCACAGCGGCCGGATGCCGCGCTCGCGCCGGGCCGGAGCCAGTCCCCCACCCGCGGCCCCGACAAAGCTCTTGAAGGTATTCGTAACGGAGACGCCCATGAGACGCGCGAAGATCGTCTGCACCGTCGGCCCGGCCAGTTCCGACCCGGAAACCCTGCGCCGTATGGTCGAGGCCGGCATGGACGTGGCCCGGCTCAACATGAGCCACGGCGACCACGGCACCCACGCCCGCACCGCCGAACGGATCCGGGAGGCGGCCGGGGCCGCGGGCCGGCCCGTGGCGATCCTCCTCGATCTCGCCGGCCCCAAGATCCGGCTCGGAGCCCTCCCCGAGCCCCGGTTGGTCCATGCGGGGGACGAACTGGTGCTGGGTCCCGAGGGCTCCGGGGCCGAGATCCCGGTGAACTACCCGCAACTCGCGTCGGAGCTCGAGCCCGGCGACCGGATCAGCCTGGCCGACGGCGCGATTCCCCTGGAGGTGGTGGCGGTCCAGGGGGATGCCGTGCGGGTCCGGGTGATCGCGGGCGGCACGATCACGAGCCACAAGGGCCTCAACCTCCCGGGCAAGGGCGACGCCCTGCCGGCCGTTTCAGAGAAGGACCGGGAGGATCTGCGGTTCGGGCTCCGGATCGGGGTGGACTGGGTGGCCCTCTCCTTCGTCCGCAGCCCCAAGGACCTCGACCCGGCCCGGGAGGTCATGGACCAGGAAGGGGTCCGGGTTCCGGTGCTCGCCAAGATCGAGAAGCGCCAGGCCCTGGCGCGGCTGGGGGAGATCCTCGACGTGTTCGACGGGCTCATGGTGGCCCGGGGGGACCTAGGCGTCGAGGTGGACCTGGAGGAGGTCCCCGGAATCCAGAAGCGGCTCATCCGGGAGGCGAACCGCAGGGCCAAACCGGTGGTCACCGCGACCCAGATGCTCCTCTCCATGGTCACGAATCCCCGCCCCACCCGGGCCGAGGTGACCGACGTGGCCAATGCCGTGCTGGACGGCACCGACGCCGTGATGCTCTCGGAGGAGACGGCCATGGGCCGCTACCCGGTGGAGGCCGTCCGGGTCATGGCGCGGATCGTGGAACGGGCCGAGGCCGACGCACCCGAACCGGAGGAGTGCCGGCCGCTCGTGGCCGAAGGGGTGCCGGCCGCCATCGCCCGGGCCACCTGGCACGTGGCCCGGGACGTCGGCGCCAAGGCCATCGTGACCCCCACCCGCAGCGGGTCCACGGCCCGTCTGGTGGCCGCCACCCGCCCGCCCGTGCCGGTGCTGGGGATGACGAGCGACCCGGCCACCGCCGGGGCCCTGGCCCTCACCTGGGGCGTGACCCCCGCCCTGGTCCCGCCCGCCCCCACCACCGACGCCCTGTTCGACGCGTGCCGGAGGGAGGTGGTCCGGCGCGGGATCGCCCGGCCGGGGGACCGGGTGGTGGTGACGGCCGGGGTCCCCGTGGACACCCCGGGCACCACGAACCTGCTCAAGGTGCTGGAGGTCTGAGGGGAGTCCGTGCGGACGCGCCGGCGGAACCTCTTACCGTCCGAACGTCCCAACGTCCCAACGTCCGAACGTCCGAACGTCCTACCGTCCTACCGTCCACGCGCCCTCGCGACCCACTCCCCGTCCTGCCCTTCCCAGTCCACCTCGCCCCGGTCGGCCAGGAGGTCGAGGTGGCCGATCACCTCGCTCACCGCCAGGAACACCCACCCCGGCTCCACGTCGGGGAAGAGGCGCCTCACGAGTTCCCAGGGCCTCGCCCCCTCCGGCGGGGTCGCCTCCCGGATGGACGCGGCCCGCCGGTCGTAGAACGCCAACCGCGTTTCGATCAGGTCGTCGGGATTCCCCATAGGGGCGCCGTGGCCCGGGAGCACCCGTTCACACCCGAGCTCCCGGATCCGTTTCAGCGTGGCGATGTATCGGATCAGGGTGCGGTCGCGAAACACACCCCGGCCCGGCTCGGCCACGGCGTTCGAGCTGATGTGGGGGATCAGGGTGTCCCCCGACACGAGGGTGCGGGTCTCCGGGTCCCAGAGGCATAGGGCCCCGCGGGCGTGGCCCGGGGTGTGGAGCACCTCCCACCGGCCGGCCGTGGTTTCGAGAACCATCCCCTCGTCCAGGGGATCCACCGCGTCCAGGGGCTCGGCGTGGGTCCTGAGCCGCCCCATGGACTCCCGCAGTTCCCGGCGGTAGTCCCCGGGCACCCCGGCCCTTCGGCACACCTCGTCCAGGAACCCGACGATGCCCTCCCACACCCCGGGCTCGTCCCGGAGTCTCCCATGGTCCACGGGGTGGGCCAGCACCGGACATCCGGCCGCATCGCGCACCCTGCGGGCCAGCCCGGCGTGGTCGTGATGGGGGTGGGTCAGGACGAGCCGGCCCACGTCGGCCGCATCGAGGCCCGCGCGGCCGAGCCCCGACACCAGGGCCCCCCACGCCTCCGGCGTGCACGGCCCGGCGTCCACCAGGGTCGGCGGGTCCCCCGGCAGGAGATAGGCGTTCACGGTCCCCACGGCGTAGGGGGTCGGGATCTCGATGCGGACCGGTTCGGTGAGGTGTGCGGTTTTCATGGGACTTCCCGTTGGGCGGCACAACATCCGTGAATCGTGAAGTCGTGAATCGTTCTTGGGCGCCCGCGTCAACGCCCGGCCCCACCCGTGGGAGCAACGGCCGTATCAGGGGCCAGAATTCAGAGGACAGATGTGAGAGCCCCCCTGTCCTCTGTCGTCCGTCCACTGACTCCCGATACGGGGTGCGCTCCCAAGCCGGGTGGTCACCTTTAGGTCCCTCAACGAAACGGCCCCCCGCCTCCGAAAGAAGCGCGGGGGGCCGCAGGGGCGATCATTCCGTGGTACTCAACCCTTCTTGAGCTTTTCCTTCAGGAGGTCCCCCAGGGTGCCGAACACGGGCCCCGCCGGCTTGGAGTCGGCAGGCCTGGAGTACTCCTCCAGGGCCTCGCGCTCCGCTCGCTCGTCCACCGCCTGCCGGGAAAGCCGAATCTTCCGGCCGTCGTCCTCTACCCCGAGCACCGCGACCTGCATCGGATCGCCAGGCCGGAAGGCCTTGGCATGGTCCGTACCCTTGGGTGTGCCCATCTCGGTGTTGTGCACAAGCCCCACGTGCCCGGAGGGCAGCTTCACGAACACCCCGAACGGCGCCACCTTCTCGACGGTTCCCTCGAGCACCTCGCCCGGGCGGGGCAGCGGCCCCATGGACTCCCACAACCGGTGCTCCAGGGACAGCGAGATGCGGCGGGCCTCCGGATCGACGGAGACGACCTCCACCTCCACGGCCTCTCCCGGGCTTACCACCTCGGCGGCGCTCCGGACCCGGCGGCCGGCCCCCAGGGCCGAGATGTGAACCAGACCCTCGACCCCGGGTTCGAGCTCCACGAACGCCCCGAAGGGGGCGATCCGGGTGACCCGGCCCTGCACCCTTTGACCGGGCTGGTACTTCGTCGCCACCGCGGTCCAGGGATCCTCCTGCAGCTCCTTGAGCGAGAGGGTGACGCGGTCCTTCTCCCAGTCGACCGCGATGACCTTCACCGTGACCTCGTCCCCGGGCCGAACCACCTCGGTGGGGCTCTCCACCCGGCCCCAGCTCATCTCGGAGACGGGGATGAGGCCGTCGACCCCGTCGAACTCCACAAACGCCCCGAAGTCGTGCACCGCCCGGACCCGGCCGGTCACCACCGCGCCCGGTTCCAGCACGGTTCGGAGTTCCTCGCGCTTCTTCGCCCGCTCCTCCTCCAGGAGCGCCCGGCGCGAGAGCACGACGTTCCGCCCCCCCTCCTTGTACTCCAGGACCTTGAAGGCGTAGGTCTGGCCCACGTGGACCTCGGGCTCCTTGGTCCAGCGCAGGTCGATCTGGGAGTGGGGGCAGAAGGCCCGAAGCCCCCCGACCCGCACCTCGTAGCCGCCCTTGACCACCTTGACGACCTTGCCCTCCACCGGGATGCCCGCCTGATGGGCCTCGGCCAGCGCGTTCTTCGAAAGGTCCCGGGCCGACAGCTTC
Organism: Deferrisoma palaeochoriense; assembly: GCF_054656955.1. Classification (NCBI taxonomy): domain Bacteria; kingdom Pseudomonadati; phylum Thermodesulfobacteriota; class Deferrisomatia; order Deferrisomatales; family Deferrisomataceae; genus Deferrisoma; species Deferrisoma palaeochoriense. Next base: position 169,453 of record NZ_BAAHXI010000001.1, on the reverse strand, counting down.
GTGGTCAGCACCACCTCCCCGGCCGCGGTCGAGACCACGTAGGCCTCGATCTCCTGCCCTTCGGAGGGCAGGGCGTCGGCCTCGAACTCCTCCCGGCGGATGGAGCCCTCCTGCTTGCCGCCCAGGTCCACGAACACCCAGTCGTCCGCGACCCGGGCCACCCGACACCGCACCTTGTCCCCGGGCTTCACACTCTGCACGGCCGCCCCCTGGTCGGCCCCCTCGAGCAGCCGGGCGAACTCCTCCCGGGTGGCCGGCTGGGTCTCCGGCGCCTCGTCCACGCCCCCCGTGGTCTTTTCGTCGGTCATCGCTTCGGTACTCCTTCGGGCGAAAGTTTGCGAGAGCATACACACCGCCCCCGACCGGGACAAGTCCGGAACGGGCCGGGTTTGACAACCCCGGCGGCCTGATTTAGCTTCCCTGCGCCCCGCAGGCAAGGGAGGATGCCATGGCCGTCATGCTGTCGGTGCACCCCGTGACCCCCCAGACCCGGCACATCCGCCGGGCCGCCGAGGTCCTGCGAGACGACGGCGTGATCGTGTATCCCACCGATACCGTGTACGGGTTGGGGTGCGACATCACGAGCAAACACGCCGTGGAGCGCATCATGCGGATCAAGGGCCGCGACCCCAAAAAGCCCATGAGCTTCGTGTGCGCGGACCTCACGCACATCAGCCGGTACGCCCGGGTGTCGAACTTCGCCTACCGGATCCTGAAGCGCTTCCTGCCCGGCCCCTACACCTTCGTGCTCGAGGCGAGCCGCGAGGTCCCGCGGCTTTTGCTCACCAAGCAGAAAACGGTGGGGATCCGGATCCCGGACCACCCCGTGTGCCTGGAACTCGTGAAGGAACTGGGAAACCCGATCCTCTCGACCAGCGCGAACCTGAGCGGCGACGAGCCCCTCAACGACCCGGCCGAGATCCAGAGGGTGCTGGGCGGGCAGGTGGACCTCATCCTAGAATGCGGGGTGCTGCCCCGGGTGCCCTCCACCGTGGTCTCCCTGGTGGGCGACCGCGTCGAGGTGCTCCGGGAAGGGGCCGGCGACGCCACCTTCTTCCGGGAACTGGAGGAGGGGTGAGCGGCTCGGAGGCGAGGCGGCTGTCATCGTTTCCGATTCCACCGAACTCGCCTGGCCCACAGGGGACGTTTGCCCGGCCGGCCTCACGTCGGGACGCTCGGCAGGGAGCCAGGGGGCTCTAACCCAAGACAATACGGAAAGGAACCTTTCGCCATGTCCGGTTTCGGCGCCGTGGGAGCTTTCTTCTACCCGTTCCGGGGGCTCCGGTTCCTGGGCCGCCACCCGCGACTCCTGGGGATCGTGGCGATCCCGGTGGCCGTGAACACCCTGCTGTTCTCGCTGCTCGTCTGGTTCGCCGGCAGCCGGTTCGACCGGTGGCTCGAGGCGCTCCTGCCCCGGGGCGAGGGCTGGTGGTGGGCCCTGGCCTACTGGGCCCTGTGGGTCCTGGGGGCCGCGGTGCTCCTAGTCGTGGTGCTCTACACCTTCGCCCTGGTCGGCAACCTGATCCTCGCGCCGTTCAACGACCTCCTGAGCGACCGGGTGGAGCGGATCTACACGGGCCAGACCCTGGAGGAACCGTTTCGCCTAGGGGCCTTCGTGCGGGACCTGGGCCGGTCGTTCAAGGCCGAACTGGGGCGGATCGCCCTGTACCTCGCGGGGTTCGCCTGCGTGCTCGCCCTCAATTTCATTCCGGCCCTGGGCACGGCCGCCTCGGCGGTGCTCGCCCCGGCGCTCGCGTTCTTCTTCCTCGGCTGGGAGTACCTGGACTACTCGATGGAGCGCTGGCACCTGCCCTTCGGGGCGAAGCGGCGGACGGTCTTCCGGAACACCCCGGCCGTCGTGGCCTTCGGGTGCGGGGTGTGGCTCCTGTTGATGATCCCGCTCCTGAACCTTCTGGCGATCCCGGTGTGCGTGGCGGGCGGCACGCTCCTGTTCTGCGACCTCCGGAACGCTGGCCGGGTCGAACTGCCGGCCCCCACCGGTCGGCCCGGCACCCCGCCCCAGGAAACGGACACCCCATGATCTCCGACCCGAACTGGAAGGAGCGCTACGCGTCCCGCGTCATGGGCCGGGATGCGGCGCTTTCGCTCATCCAGCGGGGTGCCAAGATCTTCGTGGGCTCGGCCTGCGGGGAACCCCAGCACCTGGTGGAGGGGCTCGTCCAGAGGGGCCGAAACCTTGCGGACTCGGAGATCCTCCACATCCTGACCCTCGGCATCGCCCCCTACGCGGAGGAGAAGTTCTCCCGGACCTTCCGGCACAACGCCTTTTTCATCGGCGACAACACCCGCCGGGCCGTGGCCGAGGGCCGGGCCGACTACACCCCCGTGTACCTCTCGGAGCTGCCGAGCCTGTTTCGAAGCCGGCGGATCCGGCTCGACGCGGCCCTCGTGCAGGTGACCCCGCCCGACCGCCACGGGTACGTGAGCCTGGGGGTGAGCGTGGACGTGACCCGGGCGGCCGTGGAGACGGCCCGGGTGGTGATCGCCGAGGTCAACCCCCACATGCCCCGGACCCTGGGGAACTCGTTCGTCCCCGTGGAGCGGTTCGACGCGCTGGTGGAGCACGCCGCCCCGGTGATCGAGTACCTGCCGCCGGTTCCCGACGAGACCGCCCTGCGCATCGGCCGCAACATCGCGCGCCTGGTGCCCGACGGGGCCACGATCCAGATCGGGATCGGGGCCATCCCCAACGCCGCGGTGCACGCCCTGCGCGACAAGAAGGACCTGGGGGTGCACACCGAGATGTTCTCCGACTGGCTCCTGGAGCTCGTCCGGGCCGGGGCGGTGACGAACCGGCGGAAAACCCTTCACAAGGGGAAGGTGATCGCCTCGTTCTGCATGGGGTCCCGGGAGCTTTACGACTTCATCGACAACAACCCCATGGTGGAACTCCACCCCAGCGAGTACACCAACGACCCGTTCGTGATCGGCCAGAACGAGAACATGGTCGCCATCAACACCGCCCTGGAGATCGACCTCACGGGGCAGGTGTGCTCCGACTCCATCGGCCACCAGTTCTACTCGGGGATCGGCGGACAGGTGGATTTCATCCGGGGCGCCGCCCGAAGCCCCGGAGGCAAGGCCATCATCGCCCTGCCGTCCACGGCCCGAAACGGCGCGGTCAGCCGGATCGTGCCCCAGCTCTCCCCCGGGGCGGGGGTGGTCACCACCCGGGCCTCGGCCCGGTACGTGGTGACCGAATGGGGCTACGCGGATCTGTTCGGCAAGACGATCCGGGAGCGGGCCATGGCGCTCATCAACATCGCCCACCCCAAGTTCCGAAAGGAACTTCTCGACGCGGCCCGCCGGCTCCACTACGTGTGGCCCGACCAGATCATCCCCACGGCCCTCGACCTCTACCCCGAGAAGTACGAGCGGTGGGTCGAGGTGGCCGGGGTGCCGGTGCTTCTGCGGCCGGTCAAGGTGACCGACGAGCCGCTCCTCAAGGACCTGTTCTACAGCCTGTCGGACGAGTCGGTGTACCGCCGCTACTTCACGGTCATCAAGTACATGCCCCACGAGCGGCTCCAGGAGGAGCTGGACCTGGACTACGAGACCAAGATGGCGATCGCGGCCGTGGTGGAGCGCGAGGGGGTGGAGGAGATCGTGGGGCTCGCCCAGTACGTGCTCGACGAGGCGAGCGGGCTTGCCGAGGCGGCCTTTCTGGTGCGAGACGACTGGCAGGGCAAGGGGCTCGGCCGGCTGCTCGTGAACTACCTGATCGAGATCGCCCGCGACAAGGGGATCCGGGGCATCACGGCCACGGTCATGCCCGACAACCGGGCCATGCTCCACCTGTTCCAGAAGGCGGCCAAGAGGATGGAGACCCGGTTCGAGGACGGGGCCTACGTCCTGGAATTCGAGATCTGATCCCGCGGGGCCCCTCCGGCCCGGCCCCCCTCAGACCCAGTTGCGTTCAAAGCTACCGTTTCCTGATTCAGCCCGGCAAGGGGCCTGGTTCCGGCCGTGCGCGAGTGCGGCATCCGGCTTACGCCCGGCGCTCCACCAGGCCCTTTCCCGGGCCCCCGGGCTGGGTGTCTGTTGGAACGCAACGGGGTATCAGCCCCCCGGCTCCTCCACGTCGAGCCGGATCGGGGCCTCCTCGGCGTGGTAGGCCTCCTGGTAGTCCTCCCGCAGCACCTCCACCCGGCCGAACCGGGTGCTGAGCTCCAGTTTGTAGGCCAGGAACCACATCATGTAGATCCCGAAGGCCCACCACACGAGCTGCCACCACCAAAGGGGCGGAACCCCGAGGGGCCAGGTGCCCGGATCGTTGGGGTTCATCAGGCCGAAAAACGTGTTCCCCACCACGGCCAGGGGGCCGATCCCGAACAAGAACCACAGGAGCACCAGGGCCCAGGCCACCCGCTTGAGGGGGGCCTTGTCCGGGGCGACCGAGGCGTGATCCCGGAGGTACCGGTGGTAGTTGAGGCGCCGCAGGTACTCCTTGCGGTCGGGCTGGGTCACGGCCGACACGGCCACCGCCACCACCAGGTTGGCCAGGATCCCCCACCCGGCGCAGTGGATCGTGAGCGGGTAGGCCCCGAACCCCAGGGCCCGGTGGAGCGCCACGAATGGGGCCCAGTGGAAGGGGTAGGTCAGGATCACGGCCGCCATGCCCGCAACGAGCCCCGCCACCACCCCCTGCCGCGTGAACCACGGCACGTACAGGGTGGCGAGAAGCGGCACCCACATCTGGGTGCCGAACGACACGGCCAACCCCCCCAGGAGCACCAGGGCGTCCTCCGAGTAGGTGGCCACCAGCAGCGCGGCCAGGGTGATCACCACCACCCACACCCGGCCCCAGAACTTCTGCTGCCCGGCGGTGGCTTGGGGGTTGAGGTAGCGCACGTAGAGATCCCGGGTGATCATGCCTGCCGTGGTGGACATGTAGGCCGATCCGGTGGACTGCATCGCCGCCAGGGCGCAGATGGCCAGGAACCCCACGAACATCGGGGCCTGGTCGCTCACCAGGTTGATGAGAGCGGGCACCAGGTTCTCCTGTCTCCCGTCCGCCAGGAGATCCAGGGGGATCGCGCCCCGCTTCAGGAGGGCCCAACCGCCAAGGCCCTGGAGGTTCGAGAAGAGGAACAGGCACGCCCCCACCCCCAGGGCGCTGGCCCACACCTGCTGGGGAGCGAAGGGTTTGGGGTTCGTGTTGGAAAACGCCCACATGGTGAACGCCGGGGAGGCCTGGATGCCCATGAGGGCGAAGAGGTAGGTGAGGATCATGGTGCCGGTCCACATGCCCCCCACGGCCTGGTCGGCGCTCGGCACCGCCTGGATCGCCCCGGGAACGGCGACGAGCCGGTGGTACCCCTGGGGCGTGAGGGCGGGCCGGCCCAGGAGATCGGTGCCGGCGGCCAGGTCGCCCCGCACCATGTCGGCCAGCGCCTGGGTGAAGGGCCCCCATCCCCCCACCTTCACCAGCGCGATGACCCCGATCGCCACGATGCCGGCCATGAGCAGGATGCACTGGGCCGTATCGACGTAGGCCACCGACCGAAGGCCCCCCAGCACCACGTAGAGGAGCACCACGATCGAAAGGGCCCACATGCCGAAGTTCACGCCCACCACGCCTTGGCTGAGCACGTTGAAGAGCACCCCGGAGGCCTTGAACTGGAGCCCCAGGTACGGCACCGCGTAGAAGAGCGCCACCACCACCGTGAGCCAACGCATGGCGTCGCTGCGGAAGTAGTCGCCGTACATCTCCCCCGGGGTCACGTATCCGTGGCGCTTCCCCATCATCCAGATCCGCTTGAGGAAGATGACCCCGGTGAACGGGATGGCGATCACGTAGAACGCGGCGAAGGCGTAGGGCAGGCCGTCGCGCCACACCAGGGCGGGGTGCCCCACGAAGGTCCAGCCCGAAAACGAGGTGGCCGTGGCCGCCAACACGAACACCCACATGGGGATCTGGCGGCCCGCGATGAAGTAGTCGGCCGCGGTCCGGGCCCGGTAGAACCCCTTGACCCCCCAGAAGAGGCAGTACGCCCAGTAAAACCCGGTGAGCACGAAGAGCCAGATCACGGACTCGTGGGTTCCCATCGGCGGTCCTTTCGGGTCGGCGTGCAAAGGAATGGCTGGAACGCTGGGAGGCCGGGAGGCCCAACCCCGCTCCCGTTTCGGTGTTCCCCCCCCCGAGAAGCCTCGTCGGGCCCCTTCCGGGCCCAGGACGCAGGGCTGTAACGCCCGAGGCAGGGCCCGGGTGGAGAAGCGGCATCCAAGCCGCGATCCGGGCCGAAGGCCCGAAAGGATGTTGTCGCGGCCCGGAAGCGGCTCCCACAGATTGGGAGATCCGCTGACGCTGGAATCACAAAGGATTTTGGCGTCCTAGCGTCCCAGCCTCCCAGCGTCCCAGCGGGAAGTTACTTGGACCCGGTCGGTTCCTCCCGGGCGAGCAGCCGAAGCTGCGCGAGCACCCGGTCGCGCACGACCGGGGTCGGCTCGGCGGGCGCCACGAGCTCTCCGTCGCGGATCAATTCCACAGTCCGGACCTCCCAGTCGCCGCCGCAGGGGCACCGCTCGGTCGGTCGGCGCCCCCGGGGCACCACCCGGCTCGCCAGGCACAGGGGGCAGCCCAGGGTGTCCTTGCGGCCCGAGCGCTTCCCCCGCTTCGCCCGGGGTTCCCCCTCCACCTCCACGATGTCCATGGAGAAGTCCACGGTGCGGGCCGCGCTGATCGAGGTACCCACCCCGAACCCCTGGACCAGGGGCCGAAGCTCCCGGAGGTCGTCCTCGGTGAGCCCGCCGGAGAGGAAGATCCCCACGTGGCCGAACCCCCGCAGATCCAGCTCCCAGCGCACCTCCTCCACGATGCGCTTGAAGTTCCCGCGGCGGCTCGAGGGGGTGTCGAGCCGCACGGCAAAGAGATCCCGGCCCAGGGCCTCGGCCACCCGCACGGCCTCGAACTTCTCGTCGTTGAAGGTGTCGATGAGGCTCACGAGTTTCACCTTGGGCCCCACGGCCCGCCGGAACGCCCGGGTGGCCTCGACGCAGTCGCCGATGATCAGGATCAGGGCGTGGGGCATGGTGCCGGTGGGCTCGATGCCGAGCTGCTCCGCCGCGGCCACCGTGGCCACGCCGTCGCAGCCGCCCAGATAGGCGCTGCGCTCAATCATGGGCGCGATGGCCGGGTGCATGCGCCGGGCCCCGAACGACACGAGGAGCCGGTCGCCGGCGGCCAGCCGGCACCGGGCCGCCTGGGTCGCGATGCCCGAGGCCTGGCACAGGAACCCGAGGACGGCGGTCTCGTACACCCCGAACTCCCGGTAGTCCCCCTCGATCTCGAGCACCACGTCCCAGGGCCGGAACACCGATCCCTCGGGCAATCCCCGCACCGTCACGGGCAGCCGCCGCAACACCTCCAGGGCCTCGTCCATGCCCGCCAGGATGGCCCAGTCCCACCCGTCGGGCAGGCTTTTCGCCACGAACTCGGCCACCACCCGCTTGCGGATCCCCTCGTTCTCGAGCACCCGGAGCGTGCGGGTGAAATAGACGTCGGTCACCTTGCCGGACAGGATGTCGTCGTTGGTCGCGGTCCAGAGTTTCGGCATGGGCGAATCCTTCGGTGCGAGTGCGTCACGAGAAAGCTGGGAGGCTCGGAAGCGCCCCAGGGCCCCCTTGGGGCCCCCTACGCAGGACGGTAACATCCGAGTCAGGATTGAGGGTGGGAGCGGCGACCGTGTCAGGTACCAGAGGACAGAAGACAGAGGACAGGGGGTTTCTGACATCTGTCGTCTGAATTCTGATCCCTGATACGGCAGCCGCTCCCACAGGTTGGCAGAGGCGATGCCGCCCGCATCCCGAAGGCTGCTGGTCACGCCCAGCCGCCTAGCTGCCTGGCCGCCAAGCCGTCGAGCGTCCCAGCCTCCTCGCGTCCCAGCGGGAAGTTACTCGGAAGCTCCCCCTTAGGAGGCCCCCCGGGGCCTCCTCCGTGTCCTCCGTGGTTCCCTCACCGCCCCTCCCGGCCCACCAGCCGGGCCCCCAGCACCCGCTCCATCTGGCGCAGGGCGAAGGCGTGATCGTCGGGATCCAGGCCGGCCACGGCGTCCTCCACCACCTCCACGTCGTAGCCCCGCATGGCGGCGTCGGCCGCCGTGTACAGCACGCAGATGTTCGTCACGCATCCCACGAGGCGCACCGTGTCGATGCCGTGCTCCCGGAGCACCTCGTCCAACCGCGATCCGTAGAACCCCGAGTAGGTGGTCTTCTCCACGATCGGGTCGTAGGGGGAAGGCTTCAAGGCGTCCACGACCCGGGCGCCCCAGGTGCCCCGGACGGCATGGGGCGGCCAACCCATCCGGGAAAACTCCGGGTCGTCGGGCCGGTGGGCGTCGCACACGTAGATCACGGGCTCGGCCCGGAACCGGGCGTCCTCCACCTCCTCCACCATGCGCGGCAGGAGGTCCGCGGTGGACGGCACCCGGAGGCTCCCCTTCTCGTCCACGAAGTCGTTGAGCATGTCGATGACCAGAAGCGCCCGTCTCATCTCACCATCCCTCCTCCCCCACCAGGGGCACGAACCGACACCCCCCCAGGTTTTCGCGCAGGAACCGGTTTCCCTTGCGGGTGATCCTGAGGAGTTCCTGGATGCCCCGGTCGCCCACGGGGATCACGAGCACCCCGCCCTGGGGATCGAGCTGGGCCTCGAGCGACGGCGGCACCTTGGGCGCACCGGCCGTCACCACGATGGCCTGGAACGGGGCCTCCTCCGGAAGGCCCAACGTGCCATCCCCCACCACCACCCGGACGCGGTCGTACCCCAGGCGGGCCAGGCGCTCGGCCGCCTGTCGGGCCAGCTCGGGGTCGCGTTCGATGGACACGACGTCGCGGCCCAGTTCGGCCAAAATGGCGGCCTGGTACCCCGAACCGGTGCCGACCTCGAGCACCTTCTCGCCTCCCCGGAGTCCCAGCGCCTCGGTCATGAGCGCCACCATGTAGGGTTGGGAGATGGTCTGCCCGCCGCCGATGGGAAGGGGCGAGTCGTCGTAGGCCATGTGGCGCAGGTTCTCCGGCACGAACTCGTGCCGGGGCACCCGGGCCATGGCCTCGAGCACCCGCGGGTCGCGGATGCCCCGCGCCCGGATCTGGGTGTCCACCATCTGGCGGCGAAGGAGGTCGTAATCTCTCGGCATAGGGTGTCGGTGCCTATACGCCCAAGAAAGTCCGGTCACGTTCCCGACGGGGGCCCCGGCGGGACGACTGCCGCTTCGGGGCCCGGGTCACCGTGGGCTGCTGCCCAGGTTCTACCTCCGCGGCGTCCAATAGAAGGGGCGCCGTTTTTGGTGCGCGACCGCCAAGATACGGATTTCCTGGGGCCGAACCGAGTACACGATGGTGTACGGAAAATGGGGAAGCGTCCACCTTCTCACCCGTCCCCGGAGGAGGGGCGCTGCCTCTGGAAACCGGCGGATGTTCTCGATCGTCCTCTCGACTTCCCGGATGAACACCGCGCCGAGACCTGGGCTTTCCAAGTCGTAGAAATCGGCAGCCTCGTTCAGCTCCTGTTCGGCTGCCTCGTGGATCGAGACGGCCAGACTCACTTCCGACGCGCCTCGGTCCTACGGTCCAAACTCTCCGCGATAACCGTTTCCGCGGGCCGAGCCCGCGCCTCCCCTCGTTCCATCTCGTCGTCTCGGCGAACGGCCTCGTCGAGCCAAAGGGATTCCACCTCCCCTTCGCTCGTGTCGTCGAGGCTCGCCAGCAACTCCCGAACAAGGTAGGCGCGGGCCTCGGGGCTCAACCGGAGCGCCGCCTTCTTCAGTTCTTCTACGCTCATGGGCTCCCTCAGTGAGAGCAGGAATCCGCCCGGGCGGCTGCGACGCCCGCCTCGCGGAACGCGCCGCACGCGAACGCACACGAGCCAGGACGCCGTTCCTCCGGGCGCGACGCGGCACGGACCCGCGCCCGCTTTCAGGATAGGCCTCCCGCCCCCCGTGTCAACGGCCCGGCGGGCGGCGGGCGAGTTCCGCCAGCACCAGGCGGGCCACCCCCTTCAAGGTGTCGAACACCCCCACGCCCTGGGTGGCCACGGCCTCGAACTCCGGGAGCCCCGGCCGGCCCAGGACCGCCCGGAGCTGGTCCACTGTCAGGGCCCCCGGGAGGTCGCGCTTGTTGTACTGGATGACGGTGGGCACCCGGTCGCGCCGAAGCCCGTACCCCGCCAGGTTTCGGCCCAGGTCGGCCCACGACTCGGCGTTGGCGTCGACCCGCAGGGGGTCGCTATCGGCCACGAACACCACGCCGTCCACCCCTTTCAAGATGAGCTTCCGGCTCGCGGCGTAGAACACTTGGCCGGGCACGGTGTAGAGGTGGAACCGCACCTGGAACCCCCGCAGGGTCCCGAGGTTCAGGGGAAGGAAGTCGAAAAAGAGGGTCCGCTCGGTCTGGGTGGCCAGGCTGATCAGTTGGCCCTTCTGGCGGCCCGGGGCCCGCTGGTGGATGTACTTGAGGTTCGTCGTCTTCCCGCCCAGCCCGGGCCCGTAATAGACGATCTTGACGTTGATCTCCCGGGCCGAGTAGTTGACGAAGGCCATGGCATCAGAACCGGAACAGCTCGTCGATGTCCTGGTCGGTGAGGTCGGCCAGCGGCCGGGCGGCCGGGCGGCCGGCCGAACGCATCCGGCCCAGGATCCGCCGGAGCACCTGCTCGATCTCCCCCCCGGCCCGCCGCACCCGCAGCCGCACCATCCCCAGGGAGGCCTCGGTGCCGAAGATCACGGCCAGGATCACGAGGTTCCCGATCAGGCTGATGTGGATGGAGTCGCGCTTGCCCTGGTGAAACAGGATGGTGAAGTCGTTCTCCCCCACCAGGCGGGCCATGCTCGCCGTGGCCGCGATGTTCGAGGCCGCCAGCGAGCAGAAGCTCGTCACGTCGAGCCCCGAGGTGTCGCCCCACTCGGCCACGAGCTGGCCGTTCACATCGAGGAGGAGCACCGCCCGGGCCCGGCTGTCGGCGTGGACCCGGGCCAGGATCCGCCGGAGGGCCCGGTGCTCCTCCTCGAACACGACCAACTGGGGCACGCCGTCCCGGAGGGTCATGAGTCCTCCTCCAGCCCCTCGATCTCCAGGATCCGCTCGCCGGCCACGTAGGGCTTCGACACCACGGCCCGCACCCGTTCGAGCTTCTTCAAGATGTCCCGGATGCGAAGCACGTTCGACTGGATCGTGCGGCTCTTCTTCAACACATCCTCGTTGTCGGCGTGGCGCCGTTCCAGGGCCTCGGCGCACATGAGGATGGCCGCCAGCGGGTTATTGACCTCGTGGGAGACGCTCGCCACCACCCTGCGGAGGGTCTTGATCTTTTCGGCCTCGGTCAGGAGCGCCTGCTGACGCACCCGCGACACGGCCGAAGCGATCCGCGCCTGGAGCTCCCGGATGTCGAAGGGCTTCGCCACCAGGTCGTCGGCCCCCAGCTCGAGGCTCCGCATCCGGTCCTCGCCGCCGCTCCGGGCGGTCACCACCACCACGGGCACCCCGGCCGTCTGGGGCTGCGCCTTGAGTTCGCGCAGCACCTCCCACCCGTCCATGTCGGGGAGCATGAGGTCGAGCAGGATGGCGTCGGGCGGGTGTTCCTTCGCCCGCTCCACCCCCTCGGCGCCCGAAAGGGCCCCGTCCACCTGGAACCCCTCGGGCTCGAGGAAGAGTTCCACGAACCGCACGAGCGCCGGGTCGTCGTCGATCACGAGGACCCGGGTGGTCGCGGCCGCCGCTCTGGGCGGGGGGTTTTGGATGGTCAGGTCCACGGCTCGTCCTCCTCGGCCGGCGCGTTCACCCCCCTGACCTCGACGCCCAGCCCGCCCCGTGCCAGCGTGACGTCGAGGGCCTGCCCGGGGGAGCAGGTCCGGGCGTCCCGCACCACCTGGCCCTCGGCCGTGCGCACCAGGGCATATCCCCGGCCGAGTACCCGGCGGGGCCCGAGGGCCTCGGCCCGGCCCACCAGGGCCTCGAGACGAACCCGTCGTCGCGCCACGGCCTCCCGGGCGGCCCGGTGCAACCGGGTCTCGAGGTTCTCCCGGCGCTCCCGCCAGGCCCCCAGGCGCACCCGGGGGTCGAGCCCCCGCAGACGCACCTCCAGGCCCGAGAGCCGGCGCCCCGCCTCGGCGAGCGTCCGGTCCAGGGCCGCCCCCGCCCGGTCGGCCAGGGCGTCCACCTCGATCCGGCGGCGGGCCACGAGGCTCCTGGGTGCCCGCCGCCACGGGTCGGCCGCGGCGAGCCGGGCCCGAAGCTCCCCAAGCCTGGCCCCGGCGGCCCGGTGGAGCCGCGCCTCCAGAGCCCGCAGGGCCTCGACCCAGCGGGCCCATTCCCCGGCCGCCAACTCCGCCGCGGCCGAGGGGGTGGGGGCCCGCACGTCGGCGGCGAAATCCACCAGGGTCACGTCGGTCTCGTGGCCGACCCCGGTGATGACGGGCACGGGGCACCGGGCCACGGCCCGGACGAGGTCCTCGTCGTTGAAGGGCCAGAGGTCCTCCAGGCTTCCCCCGCCCCGGACGAGGAGCACCACGTCCACCTCGGGGTCGGTGGTCAGGAGCCCCAGGGCCTCCCGGAGTTCCCGGGCGGCGTTTTCCCCCTGCACGCTCGCGGGCGCCACCACCACCCGGAGCCCCGGGGCTCGGCGGCCCAGCACCTGGAGCACGTCGCGCAGCGCGGCGCCCGTGGCCGAGGTCACGACCCCCACGGCCCGGGGCAGCGGCGGCACGGGCCGCTTGCGCTCGGCCGCGAACCACCCCTCGGCCGCCAACCGTCGTTTCCGGGCCTCGAACTCCCTGAGGAGCGCCCCCTCGCCCGTCAGGGGCTCCAGGATCTCGGCGATGAACTGCAGGTCGCCCCGGGGCTCGTACACGCTCACCCGGCCCCAGGCCAGCACCTCGATCCCGTCCGCCAGGTCCACGGCCTGGAGCCGGAGCGTGGAACGGAAGCACACGGCCCGGATCTGGGCGGCCTCGTCCCCCAGGGTGAAGTAGGCGTGGCCCGACGAGGGGACCCGGAGGTTCCGGACCTCGCCCCGCACCCACGCCGTGCCCACGCCCGCCTCCACCACCTCCCGGACCCGGCCCACCAGGTCCGAGACGGTCCAGACGTCCTCGGCGGCCCAGCTACTCAGCGTACACCTCCCGCACGCCCGGGTCCTCCTCCAAAAACGCCCGGAGCTTTTTGAGCAGATCGGCCTCGAGCTGGCGCACCCGTTCCCGGCTCACCCCGAACTCCTCCCCCAGTTCCCGCAGGGTCACCGGTTCGTCGGCCAGGAGCCGTCGGTCCAGGATGGCCCGGTGGCGCTCGTTCAGGGTCTCGCGGAACTCCTGGATCCGGTGGCGCACCCGCGCGAGGAGCTCCCGCTCGGCCAGTTCCTCGCTCACGTCGGCCTCGTCGTCGGCCACGAAGTCGAGCCGCGAGGCCTCCGAGTCCTCGTCCACCGGCGCGTCGAGCGAGACGTCGCCGCCGGAGAGCCGCTTTTCCATCTCGATCACCTCGTCCTCCCGCACGTTGAGGCGCGAGGCGATGAGCCGGGGCTCCGGTCGAAACCCGGCCGCCTCCAACTCGGCCTTGGCCTTCTTCAGGTTGAAGAAGAGCCGGCGCTGGTTCTGGGTGGTACCGATCTTGACGAGGGACCAGTTGTTCAGGATGTACCGGATGATGTAGGCGCGGATCCACCAGGCCGCGTAGGAGGAGAGCTTCACCCCCCGGTAGGGGTCGAACTTCTCCACCGCCCGCATGAGCCCGATGTTGCCCTCCTGGATGAGGTCCATCAGGTTCGCCACGTTGCGCCGGAACTCGTAGGCGATCTTGACCACGAGGCGCAGGTTCGCGAGCACCAGGGTGTAGGCCGCCCGCACGTCCCCCTGCTCCCGGTACCGGATGGCCAGGGCCTTCTCCTCCTCGGGGGTGAGAAGGGGGTACCGGCTGATCTCAGCCATGTACTGCTGGAGCGGACCGGCCTCCACGAGGTCGGTGGAGGGCAGCGCGGGGAGCTCCGCCTCGTCGAAGTAGCTCTCCCCCTCCCAGACCTCGGCCTCCGCCTCCTCGGGCTCGGGTTCGGCCTCCGGTCCCTCCCCCTCCGATTCCAGCTCCTCCAGTTCCGGGAGCTCCTCGGTTCGCCTCTCGTCCATCCGTTCCTCCGACGCCGCGGGGGCGTTCGGGAACGCCCCGCGGGTTAGGGTCTTTTCCCATGACACCCTTTGCACCAGCCGCGCAGGGCTGGCCGGCCCAGGCACGACAAGCACGTCGGGGTGTGGGGGTCGTGACACGACGCGCAGTCCATGGCCCGGCCGGGCCGCAGGGGGTCGTGATCGGCCCCCAGGGCGTGGCGGAACCGGCGGTGGCGTTTGGGCACGTCGTCGTGGCACCCGGTGCACCGGCCGGCCACGTCGTCCACCTCGTGGCCGGGCCCCCGATGGCACCCCCCGCATCCCTCCGCCCGCACCCCGGCATGGGTTTCCCCCTGCCAGCGGTGGCACTCCCCACAGGCGGCCGTATCGTGGCACCGCCGGCAGGCCTCCTCCCCGCCGGGATGGAACCCCCGCCCTTCGCCGGCGGAGCGCTCCAACATAATCCGTTCCGCCCCCATGTCCACCCCGGCCCGCACCCTGCCGCCCTCGGCCGGTATTCGGACATGGTACACCCCCTCCTCGGCCGCGACCACCGGCAGCGCCCGGTCCCCGACCCGCACCCGGGGGGCTTCGGCCGCCTCGACGACGAGCCAGAGGCCCGACCGGCCTGCCCGCTGGTCCGGGAGCGGCGCGAGCACCCGCCCCCCGGCGGCCAACCCCACGGCCGCCCCCAGCCCCACCGCCGCCACCAGCAGCCACGCTCCCCGGTTCATCACGCGCTCACCCCTTGTGCTTTCAGCGACGCCAGCCATGCATCGGCCGCCCGGGCCCCGTCCACCGCGGCGCTTACGATGCCGCCCGCCCATCCGGCCCCCTCGCCCACGGGGTAGAGCCCGGGGAACCCCGGGCTCCCGAACCCCTCGTCCCTCGCAAGCCGCACCGGGCAGGAGGTGCGGGTCTCGACCCCGACGAGCACGCCCCGGCCGAGGGGCGGCACCTGCCGGGCGAGCGCCGGCAGGGCCCGGCGCAGGGCCTCGGCCACGACCCCCGGGAGGCACCGGCCGAGCGCCACCGGCACCGCGGGCCACGGGCAGGAGGTCCGCGGGATCGCCCTCGAGGGCCGGCCCGCCAGGAAATCGTCCACCCTCTGGGCCGGAACCGCCCCGGGCCCGGCGGCCTCCCACGCCCCCCGCTCCCAGGTCCGCCGCCAGCCAAGCCCGCCGAGGACCCCTCCTCCCCAGTCCGCGGGGTCCACGGTCACCACCAGGGCCGCGTTGGCCCACCGGCCCGACCGGCGGGACCCGCTCATCCCGTTCACCACGAGTCCGTCGGGCTCGGTGCCGGCCGGCACCACGGTGCCCCCCGGGCACATGCAAAACGAGTACACGTCGCGCCCCCCGGCCCGGGCCTTCACCGCGAACTCGGCGGGCGGCAGCGCCGGGTGGCCCGCCCACCGGCCGTACTGGCGCCGGTCCACCGCGGCCTGGGACACCTCGATCCGAACCCCCACCGCAAACCCCTTGGGCTCGGCCGGCACGCCCCGGCCGACGAGGGTCCGCAGGAGGTCGGCCGCCCCGTGCCCCGGGGCCAGGAACACGGCCGGCCCCTCCACCGGCCCCTCCCGGGTTTCGACCCCGACCACCCGCCCCCCGCGAACCCGCAGGTCCTCGACCCGGGTCCGGAACCGGAACTCGCACCCCGCCGCCTCGAGGCGCCGCCGGATGCCCCGAAGAACGGTCCGGAGCCGGTCGGTGCCCAGGTGGGGCCGGGCCTCCCACAGGATCTCCTCGGGGGCGCCGCAGGCGACCAGGGTTTCAAACACCCAGAGTTTCCGGGGATCGCGTCCCCGGTAGGTGAGCTTGCCGTCCGAGAAGGTTCCGGCGCCGCCCTCGCCAAAGGCCACGTTGGACTCCGGGTCGAGCTCTCCCCGGCGCCAGTAGGCCGCGACCCGCCGGGTGCGCTCGGGGAGCGCGTCGCCCCGGTCGAGGAGGATCGAGGGCACCCCGGCCGCCGCGAGCCGAAGCGCCGCGAACAGCCCCGCCGGCCCCGTGCCCACGACCACGGGCCGGCCCGGGGGGCGCGGGGGTTTCGGGGGAACCGGGGGAACCTCGGGCGTCCAGGGGGCCGCGCCCGCCGGCAACTCCCCGCCGGGCGGAGCGTCGAGGGCGAGCGCCACCCGGTACACGAACCGCGGCTGCCCCCGGCCCCGGGCGTCCAGGGACCGGCGAAGGGGCTTCCACGCCCGAACGCTCGACGCCGGAACCCCCAGGCGCTCGGCCGCCATCTCGCGAAGCCGGTCGGGGGGCTCCCCGGGCCCCAGGGCCACCCCCGAGACGGCCCACCACCCGGCGCCGGGCTCAGGCCGAGGCATCGAGCCCCCGGCGGCCGGCCAGATACCTCCGGATCACCTCGGCCGCCTCGTCCGCCAGGGGCTCGAACGACACGCTGGCCCGGTACCGCCGGGGCAGGGTGAGCCCGCCGAGCTCGGCCACCACGTTCCCCACCACCCGGGCCGACACCGTGACCACGGGCTCCCGGCCGAGCTCCAGGAGGATCTCGGGGATCCGGGTGCCCGGCCGGAGCCGGCCGAGCTCCGCCTCGTACTCGAAGGCGCAGCCGCCCTCGCTCACGTTCACCACGGGCGCGTCGCACCGAAACGGTTCGAGAAACGAAAGGGAGGCGTCCCCCACCGTGTCCACCCGGGGGCTCCGGCGCCGGCGCTCGCCCCGGACCACCGTCGGGTAGGCCACCTTGAACGCCGGCAGCTCGTCCAGGTACTGGACCTTCCCCAGGATCCGGGCCTCGAAGGTGTAGCTGACGCCCTGGATCAGGCTCTCGAAGTCGAGGAGCCGGCCGGGCACCCCGAACCGGTCCCCCTCGGGCGGAGAGAAGGTGTCCACGAAAAAGCCGTCCCGGCCGAGCCCGAGCACGACCGTGGTGAACGCCTCGCCCCCCCCGGGCCGCACGAGCACCTGGCTCCCCGCCTTCTGGAGCTGCTCCAGCACCCGGATCACCTCCTCGGGCGGGGGCGGGATCTCGGGCTCGGGCTGTGCGGGCGGCGGTTCCTTGGCCTTGGGTTTGCGAAACAGCACGGTGCGCGCTCCTTGTCGTTTCGGTTGGAACGCCGGAATGCTGGAAGGCCAGAAGGCCCAAACCCCCTACGCGATTCCAGCGTCTTTTCCTCTCCCCCCTGCGGGATCGGGCCCAGAGCCGGGAGGGTGTCGTCCTCAGAGGCCTCCGGCCCGTTTCGATCTTCGCAACCCGCGGTAGGCCGCGGGGCGGCCTGGTCGCAAGAAGCTCCGTAGGCCGCGAGGCGGGGCCTGTTTGCAAAAACAATAACTTCCGCCTCGGCCACACGGCGCGCCGCGGCCGTCTGGACCACGGGACCGACGACCGCGAGACCGGCGACCGTCGACCGTAGTCAGTGGACAGACGGCAGAAGATAGGGGGTTCTCTGACCTCTGACCTCTGAATTCTGGCCCCTGACACGGCGGCCCCGCCGGGCAGGACCCCCGCGTACCTTTTAGCAAAACCGCCTCCCCGCCGCCACCGGCCCCGTGCCGGCGGCCGTTCGGTCACCTTGACTCCCCGGGGAGCCCACAGGCGCCCCTGGGGAGCGCCGCCCACCGACCGGTCGTTTGAAAATCCGCACACCGCGTTTTATTCCTACTGAAGAAATTTCACTCAAACTGAATTTTGGTGTTGAACCCCGGAAAACCGGCGTGCTATGTTCTGCCACCGTGAACGCTTTTCACCTGTTTTGGTGGGCCGGCCCAACACCCATCGCGGAGGAGATGCCATGGACCTTGTGACCCCCTACGACAACATCCCGGTGAACCTCGACGGCCCCAACATGGCCGATTATGACGAGGTTTGCCGGACGTTTCGGCTGAACGTGCCCGAGTACTTCAACTATGGGTTCGACGTGATCGACCGCTGGGCCCAGGACCGTTCGAAGCTCGCCATGGTGTGGGCCGACCGCACCGGCGAGGACATCCGCAAGTACAGCTTCTTCGATCTGATGCAGCTCTCGAACCGGTTCGCCAACGTGCTCCGGGACCTGGGGTTCAAGAAGGGCGACCGGCTCTTCGTGATGGTGCCCCGGACCGTGGAGTGGTACGCGGTGATGCTCGGGAGCTTCAAGCTCGGCGTGATCCCGCTGCCCTCCCCCAACATCCTGGTGCCCAACGACGTGCGCTACCGGGTGAACCAGGCCGAGGCCTCGGGCGCCGTGATGTGGTACGAGCACGTGGACAAGCTCGACGCCGTGCGGGGCGAGTGCCCCACCATGAAGCACACCATCGCGGTGGGCGGCCCGGCCGAGGGGTGGCTCTCGTTCGAGGACCTGATGGCCAAGGCCTCGCCCAAGCTCGACCGCAGCGAGGTGGAGCCCACCCGGTCGGACGACATCATGCTCATCTACTTCACCTCGGGCACCACCAAGTATCCCAAGATGGTGCCCCACACCCAGGCCTCCTACGGCATCGGCCACATCATCACGGCCAAGTTCTGGCAGGATCTGAAGCCCACGGACCTCCACTGGGCCCTGTCGGACACCGGCTGGGCCAAGGCCGCCTGGGGCAAGCTCTTCGGCCAGTGGCAGATCGGGGCGGCCGTTATGGTCCACGACGCCTCCGGCAAGTTCGACGCCAAGACCCACCTGAAGCTCATCGAGAAGTGCGGCGTCACCACGTTCTGCGCCCCGCCCACGGCCTATCGGATGCTGATCCTCGAGGATCTCACGCAGTACGACCTCTCCAGCATCCGGCACTCCTGCTCGGCCGGGGAGCCCCTGAACCCCGAGGTGATCAAGGTCTGGAAGGAGCACACCGGCACCACGATCTACGACGGGTTCGGCCAGACCGAGACCGTGAACCTCATCGCCAACTACCCCTGCATGCCGGTGAAGTTCGGCTCCATGGGCAAGCCCACCCCCGGCTTCCACGTGGAGGTGGTGGACGACGACGGCAACCCCGTGCCCGTGGGCGAGGAGGGCCACATCGCGGTGAAGGTGAAGCCCGAGCACCCGGTGGGGCTCTTCAAGGGGTACTGGAAGAACGAGGAGGCCACCGCCGAGGCGTTCGTGGGCGACTGGTACTACACCGGCGACAAGGCCTACAAGGACGAGGACGGGTACTTCTGGTTCGTGGGCCGGGCCGACGACGTGATCAAGGCCTCCGGGTACCGGATCGGCCCCTTCGAGGTGGAGAGCGCCCTGCAGAGCCACCCCGCCGTGGCCGAGAGCGCGGTGGTGGGCTCCCCGGACCCCCTGCGGGGCACCATCGTCAAGGCCTTCGTCATCCTGGCCCCGGGGTTTGAGCCCTCGGACGAGCTCGTGAAGGAACTCCAGGAGCACGTGAAGAAGGAGACCGCGCCTTACAAGTACCCGCGGGAGATCGAGTTCGTGAAGGATCTCCCCAAGACCGTGTCCGGAAAGATCCGGCGGGTCGAGCTCCGCAAGATGGAGGAGGAGCGAAAGCTCGGCAAGACTGCCTGATCCCACGACTCCGGGGCGGCCCACGGCCGGGGCCGCCCCTTCCTTTCGGCCCCCCATTCGACCAAACGTTTGGTCGCTTTCGCGCGGACCCGGCCCGGGCGGGTGCCGCCAGCGGGGGCGCTGTGCTTCGGTTCCGGCGGGTCCGTTGGGAACCGCCCCCCCTACAGGAGGAAAGGAGCTTTCATGCGTTCGGCGTACCGCAAGGAGTGCTGGCTCGCCCTGACCGCGTTCGTGGTCGCGGCGTTCCTGACCCACATCTACCCGCTGTATTTCTGGTTTCCGAAGCTGACCGAGATCGAGATGTTCGGGTTCCCGGCCCACTACTTCCTCACCCTGTTCCTGGGCTGGGTGGTCCTGATGCCGCTTTATGCCCTCTACATCCGGGTGAGCGAGAAGATCGACCAGGAGATCGTGGAGACGAGCCGCCGCACGGCCGAGGTCGAGGCCCGGGCGGCCGCGGGAGGGGAGCGATGAGGCGCACGATCCGAGGGGCCCCGCCCGCCGTCCTGGCCCTGGCGCCCTGCGGGGCCTGGGCGGCCGACGGCATGCAGACCTACAAATTCGAGCCCACCCAGAGCCTCTCGACCCTGGGGCTCGTGTACACCCTGGCCATGGTCACCCTGTTCCTGTGGGTGGGTTGGTGGTCCAAGCGCCGGGTGGCCACCTCCGACGATTACTACACGGCGGGCCGGGGCATCGGGGCCCTCTCGAACGGCCTTGCCATGACCTCCAACTACATGAGCCTGGCCACCTTCCTGGGGTTCACGGCCCTTTTGTGGAAGCTCCAGTTCCTGCTCGTGGCCTTCGTGATGAGCTGGCTGAGCGGGTTCGTGCTGATCTCCGTGAGCGTGGCGCCGAGCCTTCGGCGGTGGGGCAAATTCACCAGCATGCAGTTCATCGGCGAGCGCTACGGGAACACCGCGAAGATCATCTCTGTGCTGTGCATGATCCTCTTGGCCCAGCTCTACCTGGTGGGCCAGATGAAGGGCATCGGCAACGTGTTCCAGGTGATGTTCCACTGGGACTACACCACCGGGCTCGTGGTGGGCGGCATCGTGGTGACCCTCTACGTCACCATCGGCGGCATGTACGGCCTGTCGTACAACCAGACCCTCCAGGCGATCATCATGGGCATCGCCCTGGTGCTCCCCACCTCCATCATCCTGTGGAAGCTCAACGCCGGCCCCGGAGCCCTGTTCCCGCCCTTCGGGTACACGAAGCTCGTGCCCGAGATGGTGGCGGCGCTCCCCACCTACTTCGACCCGTTCACCACGGTGAGCGGGAAAATCCCGGTGAGCTTCAAGTACTACACCGGCATCGTGCTGAGCCTCGCCATGGGCACGATCGGGCTGCCCCACATCGCCATGCGCTACTTCACCGCGCCCAGCGTGCGGGAGGGCAAGAAGGCCACCCTCTGGGGCATCTTCTTCATCGGGCTCGTGTTCTTCACCACCTTCGCCATCGGGTTTGCGGCCAAGCTCTACACCACCAAGGTGCTAAACGCCCAGGGCCTCGCCATTGACCCGAAGGAGGCCGACCTCCTCGTGGTGATCATGAGCCAGGCCTTCACCCCGGCCTGGGTGGCGGCCCTTCCCATCGCCGGCGCCCTGGCCGCGGGGCTCTCCACCGTGGGCGGCCTCCTCATGGTGATCGGCACCGGAATCGGCCACGACATCTACACCACGATCTTCCCCGAGGCCGACGACCGTAAGAAGATGAAGATGGGCCTCTTCTTCACGGCCTTCGGCGGCATCGTGACGATCCTGCTCGCCCTTCGGCCGCCCGAGTTCCTGCTCACGAGCGTCATCTGGGCCTACGTGGTCTCGGCCTCCACCTTCACCCCCGTGCTGATCCTCGGCATCTGGTGGAAGGGCGCGAACCGCGCCGGGGCCATCGCCGGCATGGTGGTGGGCGGGGTGCTTTCGGTGGTCCTGTGGTGGACCAAGGGCCAGCTCTTCGGGCTCCAGCTTGTGAACCTCGGGCCCCTGGGGCACCTGGTGGCAGCCATCTTCACGGCCTCCGCCGCCTGGTTCGTGACGATCGTGGTGAGCCTCGTGACCGGCGGGGAGAAGGACGAGAAGGTGCTTCGGGAGGTGGACCGGATCCACGGCTGGCTCGACTACGACCCGGCCCGGTACAACGGCAAGCTCTTCCCGGCCGCCCTCGCCGCCCTGGCCCTGGCGCTCATGGTCTGGTCGGCCACGCCCGACCACGCGCCGGCGAAAACCGCCCGGGCGCCGGCCCCGGCCGCCACCGTGGCCCAGAAGTAGGCCGTTCCGACGCACGCCACCAAAGCGGGGCCCGGAGGGGCCCCGCTTTTTTCACGGGCTTCGTTGTCCCCGGAGTCTCCACGGGCGGCCGGCCCGGGGCGTGACGGGCCGCGGTACCCTGGGCCCCGCCCTCCCCCGCCGCCCGCCCGTCGGCTCCCGGCTCATCCCCGCGCGCCGGCGCTCCGGGAAAGCTCCTCGAGGGCCGCCAGGGCTTCCTCCGCCTTCGCCTTCGGCACGAAGATGTGATCGTGGTGGTAGCCCGCGACCACGTTTGCGCTGATTCCGCGCTCGGCCAGCCTGCCCGAAAACGCCGCCGTCAACCCCACCGCCTCCAGGCTCGAGTGGACGCGCAACGCGATCCACCGGAACACGCCCTCATACCCCAGGCCCCTTTCGTCGGCCCTGGATTTGGGAACGACCAGCGTCAGGCCCTCCGCCTCCAAGACGGACGCCACCGGCTCCAGGTCCGCATGGTCCCCGTACCGGGCCTCCGGAAACGTGCAAAACACGTATTCCCCTCCCCTCAGCACCGGAGCCATGGACCCCAGCAGCTTCCCCAGATCCTTCTCGCCGGACATGGCTCCTCCGCCTTCCTCACGACCTCACCGAACCGCCCGGGCGGGGCCGCGGGACGGGCGTTCAGGAATCGACCGCCCGAGCACACCGCCCGTTCCCCACTCCGCCCCAGAGCCCCCTTTGCCCCCGCGATCGCCCCCCGTGGGGGCCCGGGGCGTCCCGCGGAAGCCGCGAGCTCGCCGGGCCACAACGCCACCGCTACCCCTAGGGCCCCAATAACTTCAAAGTCTGTCCCCCCACCCACGGGTTGTCAGCGCCGCCCTCGACGCTGCACGCCATGCCCGGCGTGCGTAGAGAAAGGGCCCGCCAGAACGAATCTGGCGGGCCCTTTGACGACGGACAAGCGAGGGTCAGGCGGCCTTCGGGCCCTTGCGTCTGCGATAGCCGGCAAGCCCAGCGAACCCGGTCCCGAGGAGGATCAGGGTGCCGGGTTCTGGGACAGGCGTGTACGTGAAGTTATCCATAAAAAAGCGAGAGTTGTTGTTTCCTGCGTCAGCGGTGAAGACGAGCTTGTCGATCACGGCTCCGCCCCAATCGAAAGTGAACTCCTGCCAGCTCTCGCTGATACTCACGGTCTCTGGGACGCCGATTTGTACGCCCAAAGTGTCGAAGGCCGTCACGGTCAGATTCTGGGCCTGGTTGGCAGCAAAACGAACTTTGAACGAGAAGGCGTCGAGGGTAAATCCGAGGGGCCCTTGGTAGTCCATAGAAGCGCCGCTGATGCCTCTCGCGCAGATCTCCCCGTCCCATTCACTAGTCTTCCACCCCCCGTCCCAACTAAATCCCGCGTACGAGCCACCCAGGTCTTGCAGACTCGTGCCGCGATCGTCGAAATCGATCGTTATCGCGACTGCCCGGGCGGGCACAACGCCGGCGACAAGTGCCGCCACGGCGACCATCATCCACACTGTTCCGGGTTTCATCTTTTTGTCCTCCTTCCCGGCACACACCCTGCGTTTGCCGCGTTCATCCGGGTGGGGGCTTCCATCCCCACCCAATTCCTGTTTCCCCCTCTTTTCCCGGTGAGGAGGGCGGCACCGCCGATCCCCGGACCGTGCCGCCCCAATGGTCGTGCCCCTTGCGCGAGCTATGCAAAAACCAGTCCACACCATAATGTTTCGCTTTGGCCTATTCTTCGCTCCACCAAACATCGCGGTCTGACAACGAGTTCGGGCGCAACACAGGTTCCCGACCGGTACGCCGCTGACGACACTTGCTGTGCAGTGTGTAAGTTGTTTCCACATTCTGGACTCCTGTTTCCGTCCACATACGCATCGCCGGAGGAGCAGGAGGAGAGCCCGCGGCTTCGTCTGGGCACTGAGGGTTAACGTGTCGGACGTGAGAGTTGCGCTTCAGGACGGGACGGGGAGATAAAGGATTGCGTTTTTCGCGCATCACTTTCCCCGGGTCGAGTTCCCTGTTGTGATGAGTTCTCGACGTATGCAAGGACGCGCCGGCGCGCGTCCAGCCCGTTTCCCGAAAGGCCGGTCGGGTGGGTGGTGGGTTATCCGAGGGGCTCGGCGGCCACTCTCGAGGGGCATCAACCCGAGACGCCCAACTCACCCAGGTGGGCGAGATCCGCCACGAGGTTCCCGGGGCGATGTTTACAAGGGCGAGCGTCGGCGTCTGGCATGGTTACCGGACCCTGTGGTTCGGGCGCAGGCGGACGTACAGGGCGTAGGGGAACGAGAACAGGTCCCGCAAGCCGGCCACGGTGGACACGTGCCGCACGGCGTGGAACACCCGGGTCCGAAGGGCCTCGAGAACCTCGGCCTCGTCCACGGTCCCGGCCTCCTCCACCCGCCGGAGGGCCCAGAGGGCCGCGATCCCCACGAGCGCGCTGCCCAGGAACAGGAAGTCGAGGTTTCGGAAGCTGGCCGTCAGGACGACGCCCTGGGCGTCGAGCAACCGGGAGGCCCACCGGATCTCCACGTCGATGGCTTCGCCCGCCAGGCGGTTCCCGGCCCAGCCGGCCAGCACGGGGGCCGTGGCCGCCACGGCGCCGGACACGAGGGCGTTCGCCGCGAGGAAGGTGGGAGCCCGCCCCCGGGGCGCCGCCTTGAGGACGAGGTTGCCCACGCAAAGGTTGGTGCCGGCGGTCGCCACCCCGGCCAAGGCGTGGAGCGCGAACACCAGGGGCAACGAGAACGGGTGCGGGTCGGGCAAGGTCGTGAACGGCCACAGGAGGTACACGAGGAGGTACGCCGGAACCGCTACGGCCAGCACGGCCCGGTTGCTAAACCGGTCGGCCAAGGCCCCCCACAGCGGGTAGAAGGCCACGTTCACGAGCTGGCTCACCACGGAGGCCGCCACCACGAGGCCCACGCCCCACCCCAGGGACCGGTACAGGTACACGGCGAAGAACGGGGCTCCCAGGTTAGCCGCGAACCCCCACAGCGCCGTGAAGGCCACCACCCGCCGAAACCGGGCGTCGCGAAACGGATCGGCAAGGGCGCGCCAGGCCGACGATGGGGCCCCGAGCTCCGCTTGGGGCTCTGGCACCTCGGCCAGGAACCACAGGCTGGCGAGCCCGAAAGCGCCCGCCAGGACCAGTGTGCCGGACAGGGCGGGCCCCTCGCCCACCGCCGTTCTCGCCAGGTCCACGGCGAACCCGGCGGCGAGGCCCGCGCAGGCCGCCACCGCCGTCGAGATCCCCAGACGCCGCCCCATGACCCGCCCGAGCCGCTCCTCGGGAAGGAGGTTGCGGACCCAGGAACTGAACCCAAGGGCCCCGACGGTGCCGAAGCCGTGGAATACCGCCACCAGGGCAAGGAGGGCCGGCACCCGGAACGCGGGGGGCAGCACCCAGGGGACGAGCGCGACCCAAAGCCACGACGCGCGAGCGAACAGCGTCGCCCACAGGACCACCCGCTTCGTCCCCGGCACCCTCGTGAGCCACAAACCCGCGGGCAACTGCACGAACTGCATGAGCGGGCCGAGGGCGGCCAGAATCCCGACCGCCAGGTCGGAAGCCCCCAATGCCAGCGCGTAGGCCACCAGGAACGGGCCTCCCGCCAGGGCGCCCATGGCCTGGGTGGCCACGGCGTCCCCCACCAAGGCCCGCTCGGCGCGGGCCCGGTCGGCCTCGGCCACCTCGCTGCGGGGACGGTCCCGGAACCCCTGTCGCAGCCGATCCCACACGATCCGCGGAACCTGTCGCAAGGTCATGGCCCGTTTCTCCGTTCGCCGCCCCCCGCGCCGACCGCTGGGGGGGACGCCCCCCGGATCGGCGGAGGTGGGCAAAACCTGTTGCTTGGAGAAACGACGGGGGAAGGAACGAACCGGGGGGATCCCCCCTGGAGGGGGTTATTCGATAAGCCGGGGTTGGGGACGCGTCAAGACGTCTTCCCGTTGTCGGACGATCCCAGCCCGAGTTCGGGGTAGAGGGTCTTTACGCAGTCGGGGCACAGGCCGTGGGTGAACTCCAGGCCGGCGTGGGTCTTGAGGTAGGTTTCCAGGTGCTGCCAGTACCCGGCGTCGTCGCGGATCTTTTTGCAGCCCGCGCAGATGGGGAGCAGGGTCTTGAGCTCATGCAGGGCCTTGAGGTGACGGGCGATCACCCGATTCTGGGTCCAGAGCCGGGTGAGCATCTCCCCGGAGAGCTGGGCCATGGGGTCCCGGCCACGGTGCCGCTCAAAGGCCTCCACGAACCGCTCGATGTGGCTGGCGTACTCGGCGTCGGCCGGGCGGCCGGAGGTCTCGGCCGCGTGCAGGAGGAGCACGTCCATGGCCGGATCGAGCAGGTAGAACTCGAGCCGAAACGCGGTCAGGAACGCCTCGCCGGCCCCGGCCGGGGCCGCGCCGTCCAGGAGCGCGGCGACCTGGCGTTCCAGGGCCTCCAGATCGCCGCACAGGGTTTCGGGCCGCTCGAACACCCGGGGGACCGGCTCGTCGCCCCAGGCCGCCCGGGCCCGGGCCCAGATCTCCACGTGTCCGGCCTCCTCCCGGCCCATCTCCTCCCACAGCTCGCGAAGCTCGGGCTCGGCGGCCGCGTCCGCCAGGCGGGCGTACAGGGTCTGGGCCATCCGGTCGATCCGGAGGCAGGGCTCCAACAGGCGACGGGCGGGCATCCGGGACATGGGCGTGCGGTGCTCCTGGTTCGGTTCCAGGGAAAGAGGCGGCGAAAGGTACCGCGCCCTCCGGCCCGGCGCAAATCTCACCCCGCCCCGAACACCACCTTGTTCAGGACCTCGACGACCTTCTCCTCCTCGAAGGGCTTCAGGATGTAGTGCTTGGCCCCGGCCTTGGCGCACTCCACGATCTTGTCCTTACTCGACATGGAGCTGACCATGATCACCGTGGCCCCGGGGTCGATCTTTTTCAAGAGCACCAGGGTCTGGATGCCCCCCATCTGGGGCATCACCAGATCCAGGGTCACGAAGTCGGGTTTGAGTTCCTTGTACTTCTTGACCGCCTCGAGCCCGTTGGAGGCCGTGGCCACCACCTCGCAGCCGTGGCGCTCCAGGATCTTCGTGAGCTCCTTCTGGATGTAGGGGCTGTCGTCCACCACCATCGCCCGTTTCGCCATGGGTTCCTCTCCTTCTCGCCGCCGTGCCGGCTCAGGGCGCCTCGGGCGCCAGCGAAATCACCAGGTCGAGCCTGCCCGCCTCGGTCTCGAGGGGCAGGAGAACGCTCTCCACCCCGTTTCCGAAGTCGAGGCTCACCTCGGGCCCCTCCATCACGGCCGGGGGGGTGATGCCTTCCCGGATCCCCAGGTCGTAGAGGTGGCCCGTGGCGTTTCCCACGATCGTGTTGGCGAGCTCGGCCAAAACGGCCCGCACATCCCCGGCCTCGGCCGCGGGTCCGCCGAGCATGCGCTCGCATACCGCCAGGGCCACGTCCTTTGGGGCCGTGAGGAGCACCGAGCCGTTGAGCCGCCCCTGGAGCCCGATCAGGATGCTGACCCGGTTGTCCAGAAGCATGTCCCCCACCCGGCGGGGCTTCCCCACCCTGACCTGGGTCCGGGCCATCTTCTCGAGCACCCGCACCGAGGGCACGAGAAACGCGTTCACGTACTCCGCCTTCATCGCTCACTCCACCGCCTTCGTGACCCGGATGACCTCCGCCAGGGTCGTCACGCCGGCCACCACCTTCCGCAGTCCGTCGAACCGGAGATCCCGGAGGCCCGTGGCGTAGGCCGCCCGCCGGATCTGGCTCGTGCTCGCCTTCTCCAGGATGAGCTCCCGGATCGCCTCGTCCACCTTGAGCACCTCGTGGATCCCGGTCCGCCCCCGGTATCCCGTTCCCCCGCAGTACCCGCAGCCCTTCCCCTTGTAGAAGGTCACCTTGCCCACCAGGGCCTCGGCCCCGGCCTCGGCGATCTCGGCCGGCTTGGGGTCGTAGGGCGCCTTGCACTGGGGGCAGATCCGCCGCACGAGCCGCTGGGCCAGAACGCCCAGGAGCGTCGGGGCCAGCAGGAACGGGGCCACCCCCATCTCCACGAGCCGGGTGATGGAACTCGGGGCGTCGTTGGTGTGGAGGGTCGAGAGCACCAGGTGCCCGGTGAGGGCCGCCTCGCCGGCGATCTGGCCGGTCTCGGGGTCGCGGATCTCGCCGATCATGATGATGTCGGGGTCCTGCCGGAGGATCGAGCGCAGGGCGCCGGCGAAGGTGAGGCCCCGCTTGGGGTTCACGCCCACCTGGTTGATCAGCGGGATCTGGTACTCCACCGGGTCCTCCACCGTGACGATGTTCTTCTCGATGGAGTTGATGGCGTTCAGGGCCGCGTAGAGGGTGGTGGATTTCCCGCTCCCCGTGGGCCCGGTCACGAGCACGATCCCGTTGGGCTGGCGGATCAGGGACGTGAAGATCTCCAGGTTCCGGGGGGAGAACCCCAGGTCCTCGAGCCGCACCCGCACGCTGGCCCGGTCGAGGATCCGCATGACCACCTTCTCGCCGTAGTAGACCGGCAGCACGCTCACCCGGAACTCGAGCTCCCGCTCCCCCATCTTGAGCTGGATCCGGCCGTCCTGGGGCCGCTGCCGCTCCGAGATGTCGAGATCGGAGAGGATCTTGATCCGGCTCACCACGGCGGGGGCGAGCCGCACCGAGAACGCGAACCGCTTCTGGAGCACCCCGTCGATCCGGAACCGCACGAGAAGGTTTTCCTCGCCGGGCTCGATGTGGATGTCGCTCGCGCCCTCCCGCACGGCGAGCTTCAGCACCTTGTCCACGAGCTTGACGATCGGCGCCTCTTCGCCGGCCCGCCGGAGGCTCTCGATGTCGACCCCCTCACCGCCGGAGTCCACGTCGAGCCGGCTCAGGGTGACGAAGTCGTCCCGCTCCCCCTCTTCGTCCTCTTCGCCGTCGCTTCGGTAGTGGGCGTGGATCGCCTGGAGGACCTGGGTCTCGCTCGCGAGCACCGGCTGGATCGGGCGCTTGAGCATGCCCGACAGCAGATCGATGACCTCGATCTTCGTGGGGTCGGCCACGGCCACGGTGACCTCGTCGCCGATGGCAAAGAGCGGGATCACCCGGTGCCTGCGGCAGAACTCGGCCGGCACCTCGGCCGTGAGGTCGTCTTGGATCTCCACGTCCTCCAGGTCCATCACGGCCAGGTTGAACTGGCGGCCCAGGGCCTGGAGGAACTCCTTCTCCTTGACGTACCCCGCCTCCACGAGGAACTTGCCCAGGGGCTTCCCGGCAAGCCCCCGGTGCTGGCGCTCGGCGAGGGCCTGCTCGAGCTCCTCGGGGGTGAGGGCCCCGTCCTCGACGAGGAGCTGGCCCAGCCGGGCCTCAACTTTTCTGGGAAGGGCCTGGGTCACGGCCTACTCTCCGAACAGGGCGTCGATGTCGTCCTGGCTGACCCGCACGTCCTCGGGTTCCTCCGCCGCCCGGGTGGCCTCCTCGGCCGCCTGGAGGAGCTCGGCCAGGGCCCCGTCGTCGGCCGGCGGCGGGGACGACGATGCGGGCGGGGTCGCCGCCGCGGGCTGCGGGGCCGGCTCCGCCTGCCGTTGGGCGGCGGCCATCGCCCCTCCGCACCCGCCGCAGAACCGGTCGGTCGAGAGGTTCCGGAACCCACACCGGGGGCAGAACGAGGCCAGGGCGAACCCGCAGTTCCCGCAGAAGTTTCGTTCGGGGGCGTTCACGTGTCGGCATTGGGGGCAGTTCATGGCTTCCTCACCACCACGCGGTTTCGTCCTTCGTGTTTGGCCCGGTAGAGCGCCTCGTCGGCCAGCCCGATCAGGTCCTGGGCCCGTTCGACCGCCGCCGACGGACACGCCGCCACCCCGAAGCTCGCGGTGACCCGCAGGACCTCCCCCTGGGCGGGAAACGGGTGGTTCTCCACCGTGAGCCGGAGCCGCCGGGCGAACTCGGCGGCGCCCTCCACCTCGGTATGGGGCAGGAGCACGCAGAACTCCTCGCCGCCGTACCGGCCCGCCACGTCCGAGGTCCGGATGGCCTCCCGGACCACCCGGCCCATCTCCCGGAGCACGTCGTCCCCGGCCTGGTGGCCGTAGGTGTCGTTGAGGCGCTTGAAGTGGTCGATGTCGAACATCACGAAGGAAAGCGGCGTGCCGTACCGGTCGGTGCGCTCGAACTCGGTCTCGAGCACCCCCATGAAGTGGCGGCGGTTGTAGAGGCCCGTGAGGGGGTCGGTGGAGGACAGGCGCCGGAGCTGCTCGTTGGAGGCCTTGAGGGCGTCCTGGAGGGCCTTGATCTTGAGCTGCACCTTGATGCGCGCCAGGAGCTCCCCTCCATCGAAGGGCTTGGTGACGTAGTCGCTCGCGCCGAGCTCCAGGCCCCGGATCTTGGTGTCCACGTCGGTCTCGCCGGTCAGCAGGATCACCGGCACGTCCCGGAGTTCCGGCCGCGCCCGCACGAGCCCCAGGAACTTGAACCCGTCTACCGTGGGCATCACGAGGTCGCAGAGCACGAGATCCGGGGGGGAGGCCAGGGCCTTCTTGAACCCCTCGAGCCCGTTCCCGGCCTCCTCGGCCGAGGCCACGAAGTCCACCCGGTCGAGCAGGTCGAGGACCTCCCGCCGGAGCCCGGGCGAGTCGTCCACCACCAGGACCCGGAAGTCCCGGCGGCCCATGAGCCCCTGGGGATCGTGGGGTTCCGCGGGGTCTAGCCCGGGGGCGCCCTCCACCACAGCGGCGTTCGGGTTGGTTTCCACGCTTCGGTCTCCTCCGGCCGTTCCACGCGCACACCCGGCGGCAGCCGAAGCCCGAAGAGCTCGGGATCGATCTGGGCCGCGGGCTCCACCCGTTCAACCTCCAGTACATAATCGGCAGAGGGTTCCCGAAGCTTCAGTCGGATATGAGAGGGGTATTCAAAATCGGCCCCGGCGACCCGGCCGTCCCAGGAGAGTTCGGCCTCGACCCGGCCGTCCCGGAGGAACCGGGCCCGGGCCGGCCGGTCGGCCCCCGGCTCCCACTCCACCTCCTCGGTCCACCCGTCGGGGCCCGCGAAGACGAGCACGGTCCCCCCCTCCGGGGTCTCCCAGGCCCCGACCGGCCGGCCCACACGGGGCACCCGGCCCAGGAGGATCTGGGCGAACCATAGCCCCCCGGAGTCGAGTTCCACGGCCCGGCGCTCGGCCGGGAGGTAGGCGAGGCAACGGTCCCCCCGGCACCCGAGCGACAGGACCGCGGTGCCGAAGGGCCCGGCCGCGGCGTCGAGCCGGAGGCCCTCCCCTTCGGCCACGGCCGCCCCGAACCGGGCGCTTCCCAGGGGGCCCGAACGAAACCGCCCGGCCAGCCGCAGCCGACCGGGCGAGCGGTCGAGGGCCCCGAGGCGCTCGACCCAGGGGGTCGGATCGCGGGCCGGCCCCGCCCCCGGCCGCACGAACCGGGGGCCGCATGCGGCCAGGGCCAAGACGAGCGCGAGCCCCAGGGCGCGCCGGGTCACTCGAGCTCCTCCAGCTTGCGGCGGACCGCCTCGGAGTCGGGGGCGAACTCCAGGGATTTGCGGTAGGCCTCCCGGGCCTCGTCGGTGCGGCCGAGCTTACGCAGGGCGTCGCCCAGGTGATCCCAGATGATCGGGTCCTCGGGCTGGGCCTCCAGGGCTTTCCGGAGGGTCTCGGCCGCCTCCTCGTACCGGCCCTGCTGGTAGTACACCCACCCGAGGCTGTCGGTGATGAACCCGTCTCCGGGCTTGAGCTCCAGGGCCTTCCGGATCAGCCGCTCGGCCTCTTCCAGGTGGATGCCCTTCTCGGCGTAGGTGTACCCGAGGTAGTTGAGGGCGTGGGGGTCGTCGGGGTTGAGCTCCAGGGAGCGCTTCATGTACTCGACGCTCCGCTGCCAGTCCTTCATCTTGTCGTAGAGGACCCCGAGGGTGAAGTAGACCCGGTGGTTTTGGGTCTCGTGCTCGGCCAGATAGGCCTCCAGCACGTCGGCGGCCTTCCGGAACTCCCCCCGGTCCTCCCAGAACCCGGCGAGCGCCAGGGTGACCTCCTCGTCGTCGGGGTGCTCGGCGAGCCAGCCCTCCAGGAGTTCCCGGGCCTCGTCGGGCCGGTCGAGGCTTTCGAGCGCGATGGCCCGGCGGACCAGGGCGTCGGGGTACTCGGCCGCGTCCTCGGGCACCTTCTCCAAGGCCTCCAGGGCCTCGGCGTATTTCTCCTGGGCCAGCAGGCTCACCCCCAGGAGGTACCAGGCCCGGGGATCCTCGCCATGGGCCTGGGCCATGGTGCGGAACACGGTCTCGGCCTCGGCCGGCCGGTCCTCCTGGAGGAGCAGGATCCCCAGCCGGAACCGGAGCGACGGGTCCCCCCCGCTCCAGCGCTCGGCCGCCTCGAACACCTCCAGGGCCTCGTCCACCCGGCCCTGTTTGAGGAGCACCTGGCCCAGGCGGAACCGGGCCTCCACGTCGTGGGGGTTCGCCTCGATCACCCGGCGGTAGAGGGCCTCGGCCTGCGGGGCGTTTCCGGCCTCGGCCTCGAGCGCCGCCAGGGCCCGGAGGGCCGCCCGGTGGTTGGGGTCCCGGTCGAGGGCCCGGCGGAGGGCGGCCCGGGCCTCCTCGGCCCGGCCCAGGCGGGCCAGAAGCCGCCCGCGCGCGAACCACGCGTCGGCCGAATCCGACGCCTCGGCCCACCGGGCCGCCAGTTCCGCCGCCTCCTCCAGGCTCCCCTGGGCCTCGTGGATCCGGACGGCCAGGTCGTAGGCGCGGTCGCCCGCGCCGGCCCGGGCGGCCTCGGCCGCGGCCTGGGCCGCCTCGGCGCTTCGGTTCATGACCTGGAGGAGCTGGGCCCGAAGCAGCAGAAGCTCCGGGTGCCCCGGCCGGCGGGAGAGCCCCTCGTCCACCACGGCCAGGGCCTCGCCGTACCGGCGCTCCCGGGCCAGCGTCCGGGCGATCTCCGCCCGCAGATACGCCGACGCCGGGTCCCCGTCGAGGGCGGCCTCGAGGCTCCGGAGCGCGGCCTCGGCGTCCCCCTCCCTCTGGTGGAGGTAGGCCTCGATCACCGCCGGCACCGGCGAGGCCGCCGCCAGGGCCGGGGCGAGGAGAAGGGCCACCGCCCACCGGCCGAACCGCCTCATTCCTTTGCCTCCCGGGCCAGGAGCTCCCGGGCCCGGGCCCGGAGCTCGTCGAGCCGCACCAGGGCCTCCACCGGGGTCAACCGCTCCACCTCCACGGCCGCCACCTCCCGGGCGAACCCGGTGAGCCGGCGCTCCCGGGCCGCGGCGAAGAGGTCGAGCTGCTGGGCTCCCGGGGGGCCGGCCACACGGTGGCGCAGCGCGAATCGCGGCTTTCCGCCCTCGTCGAGCTCCCCCTCCTCCAGGTTCCGGAGGATCTCGGTGGCCCGGTCCACCACGGCCTCGGGCAGCCCCGCGAGCCGGCCCACCTGGATCCCGTAGGACCGGCTGGCCCCGCCCTCCACGAGCCGCCGCAGGAAGATGACCCGGCCCTCCCACTCCTTCACGGCCACGTTGAAGTTGCGCACGCCCTTGAGCGTGCGCTCGAGGTCGGTGAGCTCGTGGTAGTGGGTGGCAAACAGGGTCCGGCACCCCAGGTCGTGGATGTGCTCGGCCACGGCCCAGGCGATGGAGAGCCCGTCGAAGGTGGAGGTGCCGCGGCCGATCTCGTCCAGGACCACGAGGCTCCGGGGCGTGGCGTTGTGGAGGATGTTCGCGGTCTCGGTCATCTCCACCATGAAGGTGGACCGGCCCCGGGACAGGTCGTCCGAGGCTCCCACCCGGGTGAAGATCCGGTCCACGAGCCCCACCGCGGCCGACTCGGCCGGCACGAACGACCCCATCTGCGCCAGGAGCACGATGAGCGCCGTCTGCCGGAGGATCGTGGATTTCCCGGCCATGTTGGGCCCGGTGATGATCGCCAAATGCTGCTCCTCGTCCAAGACGAGGTCGTTGGGCACGAACCGCTCCCCCTGGAGCGCGGCCTCCACCACGGGGTGCCGGCCGCCCCGGATCTCGAGGGCGAACCCCTCGTGGACCCGGGGGCACACGTACCCGCGCTCCACGGCCACCTCGGCCAGGGCCGCCACCGTGTCGAGCACAGCCAGGGCCCGGGCCCGGGTCTGGAGCGCCTCCAGGTGCCCGGCCACCTCGTCCCGGAGCTCCAGGAACCTCCGGTACTCCAGGGCCTTGGCCCGGTCCTCGGCCCCCAGCACCTTGGCCTCCATCTCCTTGAGCTCCGGGGTCACGAACCGCTCGGCGTTCGCCAGGGTCTGGCGGCGCTCGTACTCGGGGGGCACCAGGTGGAGATTCGCCCGGGTCACCTCGATGTAGTACCCGAACACCTTGTTGAACCCGATCTTGAGCGACCCGATCCCCGTGCGCTCCCGCTCCCGGGCCTGGAGGGCCGCGATCCAGCCCCGGCCGTCCCGCTGGATGAGCCGCAGCTCGTCGAGCTCGGGGTCGAACCCGTCCCGCAGAAGGCCGCCCTCGGTCAGGACCACGGGCGGGTCATCCACCAGGGCCCGGGCGAGGAGGTCGGTGAGCTCGGGCAGGGGGCCCAGATCGGCCCCCAGGTCCCGCAGAAGCCCGGCGTCGGCGTCCTCCAGGAGCCCGGCGAGGGCGGGCAGCGTCTCCAGGGACGACCGCAGCGCCACCAGGTCCCGGGCGTTCGCGGTGCCCATGGCCACCTTTCCGGCGAGCCGGCCCACGTCGTAGACCTGCTTCAGGGCCTCCCGGATCCGCTGGCGGGTGTCGCCCCGGCGCACGAGTTCCCCCACGGCCTCCTGGCGGCGGCGGATCGCCTCGACGTCCCGCAGGGGAAACGCCACCCACTCCCGCAGGCACCGGCCGCCCATCGGGGTGCGGGTGCGGTCCAACAGGTGCACCAGGGTGCCCTCGCGCCGGCCCCCGGAGATCGTGGTGAACACCTCGAGGTTCCGGAGGGTGGTCTCGTCGAGCACCAGATGGGCCCCCGAGGCGTGGCGGCCCACGTCCCGCAGGTTCGCGAGCGCGCTCGGGTAGTTGGCGGCCACGTAGGCCAGCACGGCGGCCGCCGCCCGGATGCCCTCCCCCAGGTCGTCCACCCCGTAGCCGGCCAGGTCGGCCCCGGCCAAGTGCTCCCGCAGGGCCTTGCGGGCCCGCCGCCGGTCGAACTCCTCGGCCGGCCGCGGGGTCACCTCGACGCCCCGGGGCCAGGCCGCCGGCACCTCCTCGCCGTCGGGCACCAGGACCTCCCGGGGGCCGATCCGCCCCAGTTCGTCGGCCAGCTCCTCCCAGGTCCGAACCTCCCCGATCCGGAACGCGCCCGTGGTCACGTCGGCGTAGGCGAACCCCACGGCGCGCCGGCCCGGCACCACGGCCGCGAGGTACAGGGCCTCCTTGGCCTCGATCATCTCGGTGTCGGTCACGAGGCCCGGGGTGATGACCTGGACCACCTCCCGGCGCACGATCCCCTTGGCCTCCCGGGGGTCCTCCACCTGCTCGCAGATCGCCACCTTGTACCCGCGCTCCACGAGCCGGGCGATGTAGCCC
This sequence comes from Deferrisoma palaeochoriense, assembly GCF_054656955.1. Taxonomy (NCBI): domain Bacteria; kingdom Pseudomonadati; phylum Thermodesulfobacteriota; class Deferrisomatia; order Deferrisomatales; family Deferrisomataceae; genus Deferrisoma; species Deferrisoma palaeochoriense. The sequence goes on along the minus strand of NZ_BAAHXI010000001.1, from coordinate 134,154 downwards.
TTGGCCGAGTGCCAGGGCACCCCGCACATGGGCACGGCGTTCTCGCCCTTCTCGCGGCTGGTGAGGGTGATCTCGAGCTCCCGGCTCGCCACCTCGGCGTCCTCGAAAAACATCTCGTAGAAGTCGCCGAGCCGAAAGAGCAGGATGCAGTCGGGGTGGGCCTGCTTGAGCTCCAGGTACTGCCGCATCATCGGGGTGAGCTTGGCGGCACCGGGAGCCTTGGGGGCGGGGACGGCCGGCATGGCGGTTCCGGGCTAGAGGGTGGGTTCGTCCTCGGCGGGCGGGGGCACCGCGGGAGGGGATTCCTTGACCGGGGCGGCCGGGGCCGGCGGCTCGGCCGGAGGCCGGATCTCGGCGAGCTGCTTCTTGAGCGCCTCCACCTCGGCCTCGAGTTCCCGGATGCGCCGGTCGCGCTTTCGCACCTCGGCCCGCCGGGCCAGCCGCTCGAAGATGCCGTGGAACCCGGCCACGAGGAGCCCCAGGAGGAAAAAGGCGCCAAACAGCAGGGCCACCGGGAACGGCGGCGTCGAGTAGAGGTGCCACAGGTCCCAGAGCTTCACGTGGAACTGGATGGTCTGGCCCAGGGCCTGGAGGTTTTCGGGCTGGATCGCCACCAGGGCCACGGCCACGATCACCGCGGCAAGGACCACCCGTTTCAGGAACCGAAGCATGCACGCGCCTCCCGCAGAAGGGGTTCAGGAACTCGGGGCCCCGGCGGGCCAGATCCGCCGGAGCTCGTCGTACAGGTCGCCGAGGTACTGGTTCACGACCCGGACGTCGTCCAACACCGGCAGGAAGTTCGTGTCGCCCACCCACCGGGGGACGATGTGAAGGTGGAGGTGCTCGGCCACCCCCGCGCCGGCCGCCCGGCCGAGGTTCAGGCCCACGTTGAACCCGTCGGGCCGAAGCGCCTCCTGGAGCACCCCCTTGGCCTCCACGGCCAGGGCCCAGAGCTCGGCGGCCTCGTCGGCCGTGAGGTCCTCCATCCCGCCCACGTGGCGCTGGGGGAGCACCATGAGGTGGCCGGCATTGTACGGGTACCGGTTCAGGATGACAAAACACCGCTCGCCCCGGCGCAGCACGAGCTGGGTCCGGTCGTCCCCCGCGGCGAGCGCTGAGCAGAACACGCACCCCTCGGGCTTGGGGCCCCGGATGTACTCGATCCGCCACGGGGCCCAAAGGAGCTTCCGGGTCACTCGGGCACCTCCACGAACTCCACCCGCCCCACCCCGCCCGGCCCCACCTCCACCAGGGCCACGGTGCGCCGGGGGGCCCACCGGCGGTCGAAGGCCGAGCCGGGGTTCACGAACCGCACCCCCCCGATCGTCCGGTCCTCGGCGGCGTGGCTGTGGCCGAACACCACGAGCTGGACACCTTCGTTCCGGAACACCTGGGCCACCCGCTCGGCGAGCCCGGCAGGCGGCCCCCATCCGTGCACCAGTCCCACCCGGCACCCCCCGAGCTCCAGCACCCGGGTGGGCGGCAGGCGCCCCCCCAGGCCCGGGCCGTCCATGTTCCCCAGCACCCCGTGGTAGGGCCGGGGCTCCACGAACTCCAGGTAATCCACCACGGCCGGCCCCGTGTGGTCGCCGGCGTGGAGGAGCACCTCGGCCGGCCCCAGGGGGCCCCGAAGCAGGGCCTCGAGCCGGTCGTCCGGCTCGGCCAGATGGGTGTCGGAGAGAAGGCCCAAGAGCATGGTCACCGTTTGGACGTTGGGACGTTGGGACGCTGGGACGCTCGGACGCTAGGACGCTGGGACGCTGGGACGCTGGAAGGCCAAGCCCCCCCGGCGTGTATCGCGCATCAGCTCTTTCCTGCGAACACGATGGCACCTCCGATGTGCCGCGCGGGGGGAGGGCACCCCAGTTCCGTCCCCCGCCATGAGGCCCCACAGGGGCCGAGGGTTCGTCCACCCAAAACCCGACCGGCGACCGACGACCGGCGACCGGCGACCGTTTTTAGAACCTACGCTTGGAGTCCAGGAGCAGGGTCACCGGGCCGTCGTTCACGAGCTCCACCTCCATCTCGGCCCGGAACCGGCCCGTTTCCACCGGCACCCCGAGCTCCCGCAGCCGCGCGGCCACGGCCTCGTACAGGGCCTCGGCCTTGCCCGGCTCGGCCGCCCCGGTGAACGAGGGCCGCCGGCCCTTCCGGCAGTCGGCCAAGAGGGTGAACTGGCTCACCAAAAGGACCCCGCCGCCCACGGCCGAGAGGTCCAGGTTCATGCGGCCCTGGGCGTCCTCGAACACCCGTAGGCCCGCCACCTTCTCGGCCACGTAGGCCACGTCGGCCTCCGTGTCGTCGGGCTCGACCCCCACGAGCACCAGGAAGCCCCGGCCGATCCGGCCCACCACCTCGCCCCCCACCCGCACCTCGGCCCGGCTCACCCGCTGGACCACGGCCCTCACGGACGGTTCTCCTTGGCCACCTCGAGGGCCGGGGCCAGGGCCTCCAGCCGCTCGACCCACTCGGCCGCCCAGGCCCGGTAGGCCTCCCGCTCGGCCCTGGGCACCGGGTCGCCGGCCGGGTACTTTTCGGTCAGGGGGTTCACCCAGCGGCCGTTCTTCTTCACCCGGAAGTCCAGGTGGGGCCCGGTGGCGAGCCCGGTGGCGCCCACGTACCCGATCACCTGGCCCTGCCGCACCCGCACCCCCTTGCGGATGCCCGGCGCGAACCGGGACAGGTGGTTGTAATAGGTCTCGTATCCCCGGCTGTGGCGCACGATCACGGTCTTGCCCGCCTGGCCCTTCCACCCCGCGTACCGGACCGTGCCGTCGGCCACGCTCCACACCGGGGTGCCCCGGGGCGCGGCGTAGTCCACGCCCCGGTGGGGCCGGACCACCTTCAGCACCGGGTGGCGACGGGCCAGGCTGAACCGGCTCGAGATCCGGGTGAACCGAAGCGGCGAGCGCAGGAAGCTCTTCCGGACGCTTCGCCCCTCGGGGTCGAAATACCCCTCGGTCTTGTCCGACCGGTAGTACACGGCCGTGTGGGTTCCGGCCTGCCCCCGGTACTGGGCGGCCAGGATCCGGCCGTTCCCCACGAACTCGTCCCCCACCCAGAGCTGCTCGTAGATGGCCCGGAACTCGTCGCCCTCCCGGGTCTCCCGGGTGAAGTCCACGTCCCAGGAGAAGAGCTCCACGAAGGCCATCACGAGGTCGGCGTCGGCGCCCGCGGCCAGAAACGACCCGTACAGGCTCCCCTCCACCCGGCCCACCAGGCTCTTCTGGCGGCGCTCCACGGGCACGTCCACCTTCCAGGCCCGCCAGCCGCCCTCGGGCCGAGCCTCGGCCCGGTACACCTCCAGCGGGCTTCGGCGGTACTCGAACCGCAGGAGCCGCCCCTCCGGGCCCACCCAGACCTCGTAGGCGTCGCCCGGCCGCATGCGTTTGGGGTCGAGGACGGGTTTGAGCGCCTTGGCGAAGGCGAGCACCTCGGCCGCGGGCACGCCCGCGGCACCGAGCACGGCGGCCAGGTTTTCCCCCCGGCCCACCTCTCCCGCCTCGCGCCGCACGTTGGCCGCCTCCAGGAGCCCCTGTTCGGCCCGGTCGCCCAGCACCTGGACCACGGGCGGCAGCTCGGGCGCCACCACGGGCGCGAACACCGGCGCCGCGATCTCCGCCGGCAACCGCGGCGGGATCGAGGACCACAGCCGCTCGGGCCGGGCCAGGAGGAGAAAGCAGGCCGCGAGCAGGAGGGCCTGGAAGATCGCTCGGTCGGACGGTCGTCGCATGGGCTCGTCAAAACGGGAACGCGGCCGGACCCACCCGAGGGGCGCGGCGCCGCAAAGCGTCCCGGCATGGTAGCCGAAGCCCCCCACCCCTTCAAGCGCCCCGGCCCTTGTGCAACGCCCCTTCGATGCGGCACCCTTGGGGGCCGGGCGGGAGGCCCCGGGCCCGCAGAACGGACCGGGAAGACGGGATCAACGGCCCTCCCGCGTTCCCGCTTTCGAGCCTCCGAGCTTTCCAGCCCAAAGGACTCCCATGAACCACCGCCTGTTCCGCCTGCTTTTGAACCTCTACCCCCCGTTCCTCGGGGCCGGGATCCGGGTGCGCCGGGTGAGCCCCGACTACAGGGAGATCGACGTGGAACTGCCCCTTCGGTTCTTCAACCGGAACTACGTGGGCACCCACTTCGGGGGCAGCCTCTACGCCATGACCGACCCCTTCTACATGCTCATGCTGATCCACAACCTGGGGCCGGGCTACGTGGTGTGGGACAAGGCGGCCGAGATCGAGTTCGTGAAACCCGGCCGGGGCACGGTGCGGGCCGAGTTTCGCCTGGACCCGGACGCGCTAGAACGGATCCGGGAGGAAACCCGAGGCGGACGAAAGGCGCTTCCCACCTTCACGGTGGAGGTGCGGGACGGGGGCGGGGACGTGGTGGCCCGGGTCAAGAAGGTCCTGTACGTCCGGGAGAAGGCGGACCGCGCCCGGCCCCCCGCCTCGGCAGGGAGCCCGGGTGCGGCGTAGGGCGGCGCGCGGGCTCGCGGCGGGGTTCGGGGTCCTCCTCTTCGTCGCCGGGTGCCAGGGGTCGGGCCCCGGCCGGGCCACGGTGTCGGGGAAAACGGCGTTCCGGGGGATGGGGGTCGAGGGGGTGCGGGTGGAGGCGTACCGGGCGACGGCCCCGGGTCCCCCGGTGGCGGAGACCCGGAGCGGGTACCACGGGTCGTTCCACCTCCGGCTGCCGCCGGGGCGCTACCGGCTCGTGGCCGAGGGCGAGCTCCCCTCGGGTTCGGGCGCCGTTCTCCTCCGGGGAGAGACCCGGATCCGGGCCGGTCCCGATCGCCTGGACCAGGTGGTGATCCCCCTTGCGGCGGCCCCGCCCTGAGCCGGGCTCCTGGGCCCGACCCGGGTCGCCCCCCCGGGGGAGGATTTGACAACGGGGGAACCTGTGCGAGGGTGGGGGTGGAAGAGCCCGCTTCTCGTGCCACGGCCCCCGCCGGAAGGAGCACCCGATGTTCCGCGCTGCCGCCCTCCTCGCCGCCGCCCTCCTCACCCTCGGTGCCTGCGCCACCACCTCGGGCCGCCGGGTGGCCCAGGAAGACCTGGACCGGATCCAGAAGGGCAAAACGACCCGGGCCCAGGTGATCGAGATCCTGGGCGAACCCCAGACCGTGAAGCAGACGGCCGAGGGGACGATTCTCGTGTACGGGTACTCGGAGGCCCGCGCCGACGCGACGAGCTACGTCCCGTACCTGGGAAGCCTGTTCGGAAAGACCAAGACCGAGAATCAGGTGGTCTACATCTTCCTGGACAAGGCCGACGTGGTCCGGGAGATCCAGGTGGAGCAGGGCCGATCGGAGAGCGGGCAGAAACTCTGACGGTGCCCGGGGATGACTCACACGAACGGAACTATTGCCAGCTTCCCCTCGTTGCTACGGAAATCAGCGGGTGGGGGGCGTGTGGAGAGCCGGGTGCGGCCCTGCACGTCGCCGCGCCCCACCGCGCTTGGTCTGCTTCGGAAGTTCCGGACTTTCCGCTACCGGCGCCCCGAACTGCCCACCCGGCCGGAAGCTGGCCCCATGCCCTCGCGATCTCCTTGCGCGCCTCTATTGACGCCGGGTTAGTGGCAAGTGAGGCGGCGAGCAGTCGGGGCGCTCCCCAGGGCCCACCCTCGCGGCCCGGGTTTCATGGCGTGCCCCGGCCCGGGGCCGTTCCGGCCCCGGGTCCCACCCTCTCCCAGGCCAGCACGGCCGCGGCCTGGTCCTCCAGGGCTGAAACCAGTTCTGCGTACGGGAGAACTTCGGACAAGGTGGGGGCGTCGATCCAGCGCATGGGATCCCCTCCTCGCGCCAGGGAGAGGGTTCCGGCCCAGCGCGCCTCCTCCCCCGCGGCCGCGGGGGGTGGGGGCAGACCGGCGCGGGATCAGGCCCCGGGCGGGCTTCCGCGGCCCGGCGCCGTGCCCAGGTACACCACGTGGCGCCGCGCCCCGGTGACCGGCCGGTGGACCCGCACGGAGAACCCGGCACGCCGCAAGGTCTTTTCGAACCCCGGGTCGTGGTCCTCGCCCCACACGGCAAACCGGCCTCCCGGCCGCAGGGCCCGGCGGACCGCGGCCACGGCCCGGGTGCCGTAGAGGGGGTCGTCGCGGCGCCGGGCGCTGAGGTGGGGCCCCTGGTAGAGGTCGTACACCACGGCGTCGACCCCCCCGGCCGGCGCCCTCGCCACCACCCGGGCCACGTCGGCCACCTCGACCCGGACCCTGTGGTCCTCCACCGCCCGGCCGGTCAGGCCGGCCAGGGGACCCCGGCACCACCCCACCACCGCCGGGTTGATCTCGGCCACCACCACCCGGGCCGAGGCCGGAAGCAGATCCAGGACGCTCCGCAACGTATAGCCCATCCCCAGCCCCCCCACCAGGACCCGGGGGGCCGGCCGGGCCGCGAGGCCCTCGCAGGCCAGCTCCCCCAGAACCACCTCGGACCGGTGGGTCGCGCTCGACATGAGCACCCGGCCGGCCACCGTGATGAGGTAGTCCCGGCCCCCCCGGCACCGGAGCTCCAGGGGGCCCTCGGGGGTGGCCACCCGGTCCAGGGTCTCCCAGGGCAGGGCCACCAGATCACCCCGCCGGGGCCGGCGCCGCGGCCCGTCCCCCCCGCCACCGCCGCGCCCGGTCCGGCCGGGGGCGCGGGCGGCCCCCCTCGGGCCGGGGCGCCGGGGCGCCGTAGTCGAACCCGGCCAGGGTGCGGCGCTCCAGGGCCGCCCCCAGGGCCCGCTCGATCGCCCGCACCATGCCGGCGTCGTCCGGGGTGGTCAGGGTGAAGGCGTCCCCGGTGCGGCTCGCCCGGCCGGTGCGGCCGATGCGGTGGGTGTAGGCGTCCAGCGTGTCGGGCATGTCGTAGTTGATCACGTGGGACACCCCGGCCACGTCGATACCCCGGGCCGCGATGTCGGTGGCCACGAGGATCCGGTATTTGCCGGACCGAAACCCCTCCATGGCGGCCCGCCGCCGGGCCTGGGAGAGGTTCCCCTGGAGCGAGGCGGCCCGGTGGCCGGCCCGGGCGAGCTGCTCCGCGAGCCGCTTGGCCCGGTGCTTCGTGCGGGTGAACACCAGGACCGACCCGGCCGGGGTCCGGCGCAGGAGCTCCAGGAGGAGCGGGGTCTTCCGGTGGCCCGGCACGGGGTAGAGGGCGTGGGTCACGGTGGCCGCGGCCGGGGCCGGGTCCACCCGCACGGTCACGGGGTCCCGGAGCACCTCGCCCACGAGCCGCCCGACCTCCCGGGGCATGGTAGCCGAAAACAGAAGGGTCTGGCGCCCGGCCGGGAGCCGGCCGAGGATCCTCCGGACGTCGGGCAGAAACCCCATGTCGAACAGGCGGTCGGCCTCGTCGAGCACGGCCACCTCCACGCCGGAGAGGTCGCAGGTGCCCCGGCCCAGGTGGTCTAACAGCCGGCCCGGGCAGGCCACCACGATCTCGGCCCCGCCCCGGAGCCGGGCCACCTGGGGGGCCATGCCCACGCCCCCGTACACCGTGGCGCACCGAAGCCCGGTGCCCCGGCCCAGGGACCGAAACGCGTCGTGGATCTGCTCGGCGAGCTCCCGGGTGGGCGCGATCACCAGGGCCCGCACCCGGCCCCGGGGTCCCCGGCTCAGGCGCTCGAGGATCGGCAGGGCGAAGGCCGCGGTCTTTCCGGTGCCGGTCTGGGCAAGGCCCAGCACGTCCCGGCCCTCGAGGGCCGGCGGGATGGCGCGCCGTTGAATGGGTGTGGGGGAGACGAAACCGCAGGCGGCCACGCCCTTCGCCACGGGCGAAGAGAGGCCAAACGATGAAAAGCTCAAGCAACCGTCCTTTTCTTGGGGGAAGAAACCGCCACGCGGCGGAAAGGGGCTTCAGGCGGGGGCGCAGAAGCGAGGTGGGGCCACCCTACAGGGAATCGCCGGGAAAAGCAAACCGGGGGCTTCCTGCGAGGGGCTCCCGCCGGGCCGCCGCGACCGAACGCTCTCCCCTACCCCTCGGCCACCATCCGGATGGCGGCCCGGGGGCAGAAGGCGGCGCAGATGCCGCAGCCCTTGCACCAGGCCAGGTCGATCGCGATCCGGCCCTCGGGGTCGCGGGTGATGGCGAGGTCGGGGCAGAGCTGCCGGCACACCTCGCACCGGTCGCACCCGGCCGTGCGAAGGCAGGCCCGGGCCAGCGTGGCCGCCCGGTCGGACACGGCCCCCGTGGGGAGGGGCACCGAGTCCGGGGGGGGCCAGGCCGGACGGCCCAGGAGGGCCAGGGCGGACGCGGCCGCCCGCCGGCCCGAGGCCAGGGCCTCGGTGAGGTAGCCCGGCCCGGTTGCGCCGTCCCCGGCCGCAAACACCCCGGGGAGGCCCGGGACCTCGCCCCCGGGGCCCGTGCGGACCCGGCCCCGGCCGTCCAGGAGGCCGGCGGGCAGGAACGGGTGCTCGGGCGCCTGCCCCACGGCGGCCAGCACCCAGTCGGCCCCGAGCTCCTCGACGCGGGCCCCCGGGGCCACGGGCTCCCCCCGGGGGGCGGGGCGCGTCTCCCGGAGCCGCAGGAAGACCCGGTCCCCCCGGGTCTCCACGGCCTCGGGCGCCCGCAGGAACCGGAACCCCACCCCCTCGGCCCGGGCCCGGGCGACCTCGTCGGGATCCGCCGGCATCTGGGCCTCCTCCCGGCGGTAGGCCACGAGGACCTCGTCGGCCCCGGCCCGCACGGCCGCCCGGGCCGCGTCGAGGGCCACGTTGCCGCCCCCCACCACCACGACCCGGCCCGAAAGGGCCGGCGGATCCCCCCGGCAGAAGGCCCGCAGGAACGACAGGGCGTCGAGGCACCGGCCTCCGCCCCACCCGGGCACCCCGAGCCCCAGGCCCCGGCCGGCCCCGAGGGCCAGCACGACCGCCCCGTGCCCGGCCCGGAGGCGCTCCAGGTCCTCGGGGTCGCGAACCGGGGTCCCGAGCCGCACCTCGGCGCAGAGCCCGAGGATCGGCGTCAGGTCCGCGGCCACGGCCTCCCGGGGCAGCCGAAACGGCGGGATCGCCTGGACGAGCATGCCCCCGGGTTCGGCCGCGGCGTCCACCAGGGTCACCCGGCACCCGGCCAGGGCCAGGTCCCGGGCCGCCGCGAGCCCGGCCGGCCCCGCCCCCACCACGGCCACCCGGGGCCCGCCGGCCGGGGGGCCCGACGCCCCCCAGGGCGCGTCGCCCCCGGCCAGGGCCGCCACCTCGGCCTTGAGCCGCCGGGCCTCCACGGCGGGGGCGGCCGCGCAGGCCGCCTCGCAGGGCCGGTGGCACAACACCCCGCTCACGGCCGGCAAGGGGTTCGGGCCGAACACCAGGGCCGCGGCCGCGGCCAGATCGCCCCGGGCCAGGGCCTCGGCGTAGGCCCCGGGGTCCTGGCCGAGGGGGCAGGCGGCCCGGCAGGGCGGGGCCTCGGCCAAGCCGGCCCGGGCCCACCCGGGGGCGCAGGCCCAGTCCCGGTCCTCGCCCAGGGTTTCCAGCACCGAGGCCGGACACGCCCCCCGGCACACCCCGCAGGTCCCGCACCGGGCCGGGTCGATCTCGGGCCGAAACGCCCGGGTCACGGCCCGCCCCCCAGGCCCCGGGCCCGGCGCCAGCCGGCGAGCCGGTCCGCCAGGCCCCGGCCCAGGCGCAGGCCCTCCTCCAGGGCCCTTCGGTTGAGGTCCCGCAGCCGCGCCGGCACGCTCTCGGCCACCGCACGGGCCACCGCGTCGGCGGTCACGAGGGCCGTGGCCCCCACCACCGCGCCCAGGAGCACCACGTTGGCCACCTGGGGGCTTCCCAGCCGGTCCCGGGCCGTCTCGACCGCCGGGACGCCCAGGTGGGGCCGGCCGTCGCCGGCCGCGGGCGCCACGGCCCGGTCGGCCACGACCGCGCCGTCGGGCCGGAGCCACGGCCGGTACCGGCCGTAGGCCTCCGGGGCCAGGGCCACCAGGAGATCGGGCTCGGTCACGTGGGGGAAGTCGGCAGGTTCCGGGGCCAGCACCACTCCGGCCCGGCAGGCCGAGCCCCGGGCCTGGGCCCCGTAGGACCCCGCCCCGGCGGCCCACAGCCCCTCGGCCACGGCCGCAAGCCCCAGCAGGTGGCCCATGAGGAGCACCCCCTGGCCCCCGAACCCGCAGAAAAGGACCTCCACCCGGCCGGTCACGGCACGAACTCCCCGACCACGATCCGGCCGGCCAGCGCCTCGGGCCCCAGGGCCTCGGCCTCCTCCCGGGGCACGATCCGGTCCCGCAGCCGCCGGAGGGCCTCGGCCGGGTCGGCCTCGTCGTTTCGCCGGCCGTACTGGGTGGGGCAGGGGCTCACGGCCTCCACGAAGGCGAACCCCGGCGTCCCGATGCCCCGGGCGATGGCCCGGGCCAGGCGGTCGGGCTGGACCACGGCGTACCGGGCCACGTAGGAGGCCCCGGCCGCGGCCACGAGCCGGCAGAGGTCGAAGGGCCGGTGGGGGTTGCCGGCCGGGGTCGTGGCCGTGCGGGCGCCGGCGGGGGTGGTGGCGGCCACCTGGCCCCCGGTCATGCCGTAGATCGCGTTGTTGGCGCACACCACGGTCACGTCGAGGTCCCGGCGGGCCGCGTGGATCAGATGGTTCCCGCCGATGGAGGCGAGGTCGCCGTCGCCGCTCACCACCAGGGTCACGAGTTCCGGGTTGTATAGCTTGGCGCCCGTGGCGAAGGCGAGCGCCCGGCCGTGGAGGGTGTGGAGGGTGTCGGCCCGGAGGTGGGGCGAGGGGATCCAGGCCGCGCAGCCGATGCCCGAGACCACGAGGAGCCGGTCTTCGGGCACCCCGGCGAGATCGAGGGCCCGGGCCACGGCCCCCAGGAGGATGCCGTGGCCGCACCCCGGGCAAAACGGGGTCGCCCCGAGCCCGTCCCGCAGCCGGTGGCCGAGGTCCCGGCTCACGGTGCCGCCTTCCGCACCCAGGCCGCCAGACGGCGCGGATCGATCACCTCGCCGTTCACCTGGTGGAGCCCGGCCACCGGGCAGCGGGCGACCTTCCTCACCTCCCCCTCCACCTGGCCCAGGTTCATCTCGGGCACCCCGATCCACCCCACCCGGCCGGCGAGCTCCGCCACCGCCTCCTCGGGGAAGGGCCACAGGGTCTGGAGCCGCAAGAGCCCCACCGGCACCCCCTCGGCCCGGAGCCGGCCCACGGCGGCCAGGGCCGACCGGGCCGTGAACCCGTAGGCCACGAGCGCGATCTCGGCGTCTTCGAGGTGGTACCCCTCGGTCCGGCAGATCTCGGCCCGGCGGTTCCAGACCTTGCGGTGGAGCCGGGTCACGAGCCGCTCGTGGACCTCGGGGTCCTCGGTGCGGCGCCAGCCCCAGGGGTCGTGGGTGGACCCGGTCACGAGGAGCCGGGCCCCGTCGCCGAAGCAGGGCATGGGCCCCACCCCGTCGGGCTCGTCGGCCCCGAAGGGCGGCCGGGTGGGGTCCCGGTCCCGCAGGGCCACCCGGACCTCGGCCGGCAGGTCGGCCCGCTCCCTCAGGTGGCCCACGGCCTCGTCGGCCAGGAGCACCACCGGCACCCGGAACCGCTCGGCCAGCTCGAAGGCCCGCACCGTGAGGTCGAACATCTCCTGGACCGACCAGGGGGCGAGCGCGATGACCGGGTAGTCGCCGTGGGAGCCCCACCGGGCCTGCTGCACGTCGCCGGCGCCCGGGCGGGTGGCCTGGCCGGTGGAGGGGCCGGCCCGCTGGACGTCGGCGATGACGAGCGGGGTCTCGGTGAAGGCCGCGTACCCCAGGGCCTCCATCATGAGGGAGAACCCCGGACCCGAGGTGGCGGTCATGCCCTTGGCCCCGGCCCACACCGCCCCGATCACGGCCCCGATGGAGGCGATCTCGTCCTCCATCTGCACGAACACCCGGCCGAGCTCGGCGAACCGGGCCGCCAGGCGCTCCATGATCTCGCTCGAGGGGGTGATGGGGTACCCGGCGTAGAAGTCGCACCCGGCCGCCACGGCGCCCTCGGCCGCGGCCTCGTTGCCCGACAGGTACCGGGGGCCGGGCTCGAACGGGGTGGGCACGGTGCGCAGGACGACGGCCACGGGGAACTCCGGGGGGGAGCGGTGAGGGGTGACGGGTGATCCGTGACGGGTGATCGGTGACGGGTTACGCGTGACGAGCGGCGACCGACGACCGATCCTAATACAGAATCTGGCTCAGGAACAGCTTGGTGCGCTCGTGCCGGGGGTTGTCGAAGAACTCGTGGGGGGTGTTCTCCTCCACGATCTGGCCCGCGTCCATGAAGATGACCCGGTCGGCCACGCTCTTCGCGAACCCCATCTCGTGCGTCACCACGAGCATGGTCATGCCCTCCTCGGCGAGCTCGATCATGACGTCGAGCACCTCCTTGACCATCTCGGGGTCCAGGGCCGAGGTGGGCTCGTCGAAGAGCATGATCTTGGGCTTCATGCACAGGCTCCGGGCGATCGCGACCCGCTGCTGCTGCCCCCCCGAGAGCTGGCCCGGGTACTTCTTGGCCTGGTCGGCGATCCGGACCTTCTCGAGGAAGTGCATGGCCATCTCCTCGGCCTCGCGCTTGGGCATCTTGCGCACCCAGATCGGGCCCAGGGTCAGGTTCTCCAGGATCGTGAGGTGGGGAAACAGGTTGAAGTGCTGGAACACCATGCCCACCTCGGCCCGGATCCGTTCGATGTTCTTCACGTCGTTGGTCAGCTCGATGCCGTCCACGATGATCCGGCCCCGCTGGTGCTTCTCGAGCCGGTTGATGCACCGGATCAGGGTGGACTTGCCCGAACCCGAGGGCCCGCAAATGACGATCCGCTCCTTGGGGGCGACCTCCAGGTTGATGTCGTTCAGGACGTGCAGGTCCCCGAACCACTTGTGCACGTGGATCATCTGGATGATCGCCTCTTCGGGCGATTTGACGGGGGCGGACGCCTCGGGGGCGCGGGCCATCGTGGACCTCCTACCGGGTGCGGCCGGGGGTGAGCTCCCGCTCGAGCCGGCGGCTGTAGCTCGACATGGAGAAGCAGCCCAGGAAATACAACAGCGCCAGGAACAGGTAGGCCTCCGAGCTGAACCCCATCCACTGGGGGTTCGACAGCGTGGCCTTGGTGGTGTTCAGGATCTCGTAGAGCCCGATGATCACCACGAGGGAGGTGTCCTTGAACGCCGACACGAGCACCCCCACCGTGGGCGGGATCACGATCTTGAGGGCCTGGGGCAGGATGATGAGCCGCATGGTCTGCACGTAGTTGAGACCCAGGGACTCGGCCGCCTCGTACTGCCCCCGGGGGATCGCCTGGAGCCCGCCCCGCACCACCTCGGCGATGTACGCCGCGGTGAAGAGGATGATCGCGGCAAGGGCCCGGAGGATCTTATTGACGGTCATGCCCTCGGGCAGGAACAGGGGGAACATGACCGACGACATGAAGAGCAGGCTGATGAGCGGCACGCCCCGGATGAGCTCGATGTAGGCCACGCACAGGCTCTTCACGGCCGGCATCCGGGACCGCCGGCCCAGGGCCAGCACCACCCCCAGGGGGTAGGCGGCCACCATGCCGAACACCGAAAGGAGCAGGGTGAGCGGCAGGCCGCTCCATTTCTCGGTCTCGACCACGGGAAGCCCGAACACCCCGCCCCGCATGAGAAACCCCATGACGACCAGGGCCCCGAACCAGACCCACCCGAGCCGCCGGTTCCACCGGGTGCGCTCCTTGGAGTACCACAGGAGCCCCAGGAGCATGGCCATGGCCAGGGCCGGCCGCCACTGCTCGGGGTGGGGGTAGAACCCGAACAGGATGAACCGGAGGTTCTTCGTGACCACCGACCAGCAGGCCCCGCCCCCAGCCCGGCAGGCCTCGGACGTGGAGTACCACAGGGCGTCCCAGAACGCCCACCGGACGAACCCGGGCAGCACCGCGGCCAGGCCCGCCACCGTGATCACGGTGAGGACCGTGTTCCACCAGGTGCTAAACAGGTTCACCTTCATCCAGCCCCAGACCCCGAGCCGGGTCGAGGGCGGGCGTACCGTCTGGGCAGGGGCTTCGGCGCTCACCGTTCCACCAGCGCGATCCGCTTGTTGTACCAGTTCATGAAGGCCGAGGTGGACAGGCTGAACATGAGGTACACCACCATGATCAGCACCACCCCCTCGATGGCCTGGCCGGTCTGGTTGATCGTGGTGTTGGCCACCGACACGAAGTCCGGAAACCCGATGGCCACCGCCAGCGACGAGTTCTTCGTGAGGTTGAGCATCTGGCTCGTCAGCGGGGGCACGATGACCCGCAGGGCCTGGGGCAGGATCACCAGGTTCAGGGTCTGGCCCGGGGTGAGCCCCAGGCTCATGGCCGCCTCGGTCTGCCCGTGGCTCACCGACTGGATGCCGGCCCGCACGATCTCGGCCACGAAGGCCGAGGTGTAGAGCACGAGGCCCAGGAGGAGCGCCGCGAACTCGGGGCTCAGGGCGAGCCCGCCCCGGAAGTTGAACCCCTTGAGCACCGGCACGCTCACGGCCGTCGGCGCCCCCCCGAGCCACCACCCGAGAACCGGGAGTCCCACGAGGACCCCCAGGCCCACCCGGAACGTGGGGAAGATCTTTCCGGTGGCCTCCTGGCGCCGGCGGGCCCACCGGCGGATCGCCCACACGAGCAGGCAGGCCACCAGGAACGCCACGGCCGCCCACCGGTAGGCCGGGTGGCCCTCGGGCACCGGCAGGAGGAGCCCCCGGTTGCACAGGTACACCCCGGGCAGGGGGTGCAGGGCCTGGCGGGGGGAGGGCAGGATCTCGTTGAACAGGGCGTACCAGAAGAAGAGCTGCAGGAGCACCGGCACGTCCTGGAGGGCCTCGATGTACCCCCCGGCCAGCCGGGAGACGAGCCAGTTGGACGACAGCCGGGCGATGCCCACGAAGGTGCCCAGGATCACGGTGAGCACGATCCCGATGAACGAGACCCGCAGGGTGTTGAGCACCCCCACCCACAGGGCCTTCAGATACGTGTCGGCCGCCGAGTAGGGGATGGGGGACTCCCCGATCTCGAACCCGGCCTCCCGGCCCAGGAACCCGAACCCGGTGGCGATGTTCTGCCGGGCCAGGTTCGCCTGGACGTTCTGGAACAGATAGTAGCCCACGGCCAGCACCACGGCGAGGACCGCGGCCTGGAAGGCCAGGGACCGGAACGCCGGATCGTTCCAGAAGCGGGTGGCGCCGGCGGGGGCGTCAGCGGGTCGGGCCATGGGGTCTCGGTTGCGTCGGGGATCGAGGGGCAAGGAACGGGGCCGGGCGGATCGGCGATCCGCCCGGCCCCCGGGGGATCGCTACTTGAACGGCGGCACGTACATGAGCCCGCCGTCGGTCCACAGGGCGTTGAGGCCCCGCTCCAGCTTGAGCGGGGTGTTGGGGCCGACGTTGCGCTCGAACACCTCGGCGTAGTTGCCCACCTGCTTGATGATGTTGTAGGCCCACTTCTCGTCGAGGCCGAGGGCCTTGCCGTTCCCGGGCGTGACGCCCAGAAACCGCTGGACCTTGGGGTCCTTGCTCTTTAGCATCTCGTCCACGTTCTTCGAGGTGATGCCCATCTCCTCGGCCGCGATCATGGCCATCACGGCGTAGTCCACGATGTCGCGCCACTGCTCGTCGCCGTGGCGCACGGCCGGGGCCAGGGGCTCTTTGGAGATGATCTCGGGTAGGATCACGTAGTCGTCCGGGTTGGGGGCCACGGCCCGGGTGCCGGCGAGCTGGGAGGCGTCGGAGGTGAGCACGTCGCACCGGCCGGCGAAGAAGGTCTTGGCGAGCTCGGCCGTGTTCTCGATCACCACCGGCTTCCACTCCATGTTGTGGGTGCGGAAGAAGTCGGCCGCGTTCATCTCGGTGGTGGTGCCGGGGAGCACGCACACCGTGGCGCCGTCGAGCTCCTTGGCGCTCTTGACCCCGAGCTTCTTGGGCACCATGAAGCCCTGGCCGTCGTAGTAGTTCACGTGCACGAAGTCGAGGCCCAGGGCCGTGTCGCGGGTGAGGGTGCGGGTGGCGTTGCGGCACAGGACGTCGATCTCGCCCGACTGGAGCGCCGTGAACCGCTGCACCGCGGTGAGCGGCACCCACTTCACCTTGGAGGCGTCGCCGAACACGGCCGCGGCGATGGCCCGGCCGGTGTCCACGTCGAGCCCCCTCCACACGCCCTTCTCGTCGGGCATGCCGAACCCGAAAAGGCTCCCGTTCACGCCCACGATCACGTATCCTCGGGCGCGCACGGCGTCCAGGGTCTTCCCGGCCAGGGCCGGGCCCGCGGCCAGCACCGCGGCGAGGGTCAGGGTGGCGATGCGTCGCAGACTCATGGTCCTCCTCCTTTCCGGGCGCGGGGCGCGCCGCGTTCGACGGGAGCCGACTGGGTACCACAGGGGCCCACCGTTTGGCAAGGCCAAAGCGTTTTTGATAAATATGAACGCTTTCCGTTTCCTGTGAACCACAGACCGCCGCCGGCAGTAGGCCCCCGGCCCGGCCCCTTGTCAAGGCGAGAAGGAACCTCCATGTCCAACAGCAGGTTGGTTTTGGGCCTGGCCGGGGCGGCCGTGCTCTGGGGCGGCACCTTCGTGGCCGGCCGGGTGCTGGCGGCCGAGGTGCCGCCGGTGGCGGCCGCGTTCGTGCGGTTCGCCTTGGCGGGGGCGGCGCTTGCCGCCCTGGCCCGCCGGGAGGGGGTACCGCTTCCCCGGGACCGCCGGACCCTGGGACTCCTCGTCCTCCTCGGGATGACCGGGGTCGCCGGGTACAACCTCCTCTTCTTCACCGGGCTTCGCACCGTGGAGGCCGGCCGGGCCGCGCTCATCATCGCCAACAACCCGGTGGCCATCGCGGCCGGGGCCGCCCTGGTGCTCCGGGAGCCCCTGGGCTGGCGGGCCGGGGTGGGGATCGCCGTGGCCGTGACCGGCGCCGCCGTCATCGTGACCCGGGGCGAGCCCTGGGCCGTGCTCTCGGGGGGCATGGGGTGGGGGGAGCTTTGCATCGTGGGGTGCGTGGTGTGCTGGACCGCCTACACCCTGATCGGCCGGGTGGCCCTGCGGGGGGTGACCCCGCTCCAGGCCTCGGCCGGGGCCTGCGTGGCCGGGGCCCTTCTCCTGGCCGGGCCGGCCCTGGCGGCCGGGGTGCTCCCGAGCCTGCCCCGCTGGTCGGCCCGGGCCTGGCTCGCGGCCGCCTACCTGGCGTTCGGGGGCACGGTGCTCGCCTTCGTGTGGTACTACCGGGGGGTCCAGGCCTTCGGCGCGGCCCGGGCCGGGGTGTTCATCAACCTCGTTCCCGTGAGCGGGGTGTTTTTCGGCTGGCTCCTCCTGGGGGAGCGGCTCGATCCCTCGGTCTGGGTCGGCGCGGCCCTCGTGGGCGCCGGCATCGCCCTCACCCGCCGGGCGCCCGCCCCGCCTCCTCGAACCGGTTCGTTCTGAGGTTCTTTCGCACCCGGAACGGGTCGAACACCCGGCCGTTCATGGCCAGGTACACCCCGGGCGGGAGCGTCTGGACCGCGGCCACGGCGAACCCCAGGTTGAACGGGGCGTCGGTGGACCGGAACCGCCCCGGCTGGATCGCGCCGGTGAGCACCACGGTCTTGCCCGGAATCCCGGCCAGGGCCCGGCCCGTCTCGGCCATGGTGTCGGTGCCGTGGGTCACCACCACCCGGTCCTCGGGCGCGCGCTCCACGGCCTCGCGGATCCGGGCCCGGTCCTCGGGGGTGATCTCCAGGCTGTCCTTCCGCATCAGGGGCTCCACCACGTACTCGAACGCCACCCCGGCCTCCCGGAGCACCTCCCCGGCCAGGGGCTCCCCCACCTCGTAGGTGCTCTTGGCGTCGAAGTACACCTTGTCGATGGTGCCCCCCGTGGTGATGAACCGGATCCGCATGGGGCCTCCTCGTGGCCGCGTCCTCGTCGGGAAACCTCCCGCGGTTGTTCCTCCCGCCATTCCCCAGGGGCCCGGGCGGGGCCCGCTCAACTTCGCGCCTCCTGAATGCCCCACGCCCTCGGGTTCGGCAACCTTACCGCGCCCGGCGTTCCCTGAGAAAGGCCTGCGGGGACACAATGCGGATCCCTCGGTACGCCCCGAGCCGCAGAAGGTGCCGGTCGCCGGTGACCACGACCTGCGCGCCCGCGGCGAGCGCGGCCTCCAGGATGCGGTTGTCGTCCGGGTCCTCGGCGACCGCTTCCACGGCTTCCTTCGGCGACACGAGGTGGAAGGTCTCGCGGATCGCGTCCAGGATCTCCGCCACCTGGTCCCCTGTGAGGCCGAACTTCGGTCGCTGGAGGACCTCCTCGACCTCCCGGCAGATCGCCAGGGAAACCGCCCCGACCACCGCACCGGAAATCACCTCTTTTAGCACCTCACGGGGCGGGCCGCCGAAGAGAACCGCCGACACGAGCACGTTCGTGTCGCACACGATCCTTGTCGGCCCCTCACCCACGCCCTCTCCGCTCCCGGCGCACGGCCTCGACCTCCCGGTCCACGTCCTCGGGGGTCAGCCCCCGATCCTCCCGGAGCCGATCGCCGAACTCGAAGATCCGGCGCCAGCGCCGCTGCCGCTCGATGTGCGCCCGCACGGCCTCCCGCAGGAACTCGGAGCGGCTCTTTGCCTCCTGCCGCGCCTCCTCATCGATCAGCGCCAGAAGCTCGGGCGGAAACGAGATATTGACGGTCACGGATCGCATCGCCGGGTCACCTCCTCTGCGGGGTCCGCCCTGAAACATACAAAGTTTGTATGACCCCGGCAAGGAGCGCGGCCCGGAACCCGCCACGCATGAGACAGCCGCCTTCGCTGGAATCCAGAAGGGGTTCGCCCGCCTAGGGTCCGGTTCTGAGCCGCGCGCGGATCTCCCGGATCACCCGGTTGCGGTCGTAGCGGGGGGCGAGGAGCCGGTCGCCCAGGGTGTCTCCCACCAGGCGGTGGAGCACGGTGCGGGGGGGAAGCCGGCGGACGAACGCCGCGGCCCGCTCGATGTAGGCCTCTTCCGGAAGGGGGGCCACCTCGCCCCGGCGCCAGAGGGCCGCGAGCGGCGTGCCCTCGACCACCGCGAGCTGGTGGAGCTTCACGCCCTCGACCCCGAGGTCGGCGAGAAACGAGGCGGTCTGGGCCTCGTCGTCGGGCGCCTCGCCGGGAAGGCCCAGGATCACGTGGGCGCAGGCGAGAAGCCCCCGGGCCCGGGCCCGCCGGACGGCGTCGGCAAAGGCCTCGGCGGTGTGGCCCCGGCCGAGCCGCCGGAGGGTCTCGTCCCGGGCCGACTGGAGCCCGAGCTCGAGCCAGATCTCCCACCGGTCCCGGTAGCCCGCCAGGAGATCGAGCACCGGGTCGGACACGCAGTCGGGCCGGGTGCCCACACACAGGGCCACCACCTCGGGAAACGCCCGGCAGGCGTCCCAGAGGGCTTTCAAGACCGGCAGCGGCGCGTGGGTGTTCGTGTGGGGCTGGAAGTAGGCGGCCACCCGGGTCACCCCCCGGGCCCGGAGCCGCTCGATCCCGGCCGCGAGCTGCTCCGCCACGGGCCGCGGATCGCCCGCGCTCGGGGCGAACGAGGCCGGGTCGCAAAACAGGCACCCGCCCGTGCCCACGGTGCCGTCCCGGTTGGGGCACGAGAGCCCGGCGTCCAAACTCACCCGCCGCACCTCCCCCCCGAACCGGGCCTTCCAGTACCGCCCCGCCCCGGGGTAGGGATCAGGCGGCCAGGGGCGCGACGGCATCCCGGAGGCCCTCGAGGCGCGGCACGAGGTCGGCGCCCTGGCCCCGGCGCTCCTCCACCGCCCGCTCCAGGGCCGAGAGGTCCTGGAGCGCCGCCTGGGCGAGCTCCCGGTAGGCCGCGATCCAGGCGTCGGCCAGGGCCTCGAGGTTCGCGGCCACGAGCTGGTACTTCACCTGCTCGTTGTAGTGGAGCAGGTTCGACCGGGCCTCCTCCAGGAGCACCTCCCGCACCGCCTCGGCCCAGTCGGCCAGCATGCCCTGGGCGAACCCGGCCCGGTCGGTCCGGCCCACGAGCCGGCGGGCCCAGCCGGCCGCGGCCTTCCGGGTCCACTGGGCCGCGAGCCCGAGGGCCCGGTCGGCCGGGTGCTCCCCGCCGGCGTAGGTCACGGCGCTCGGAAGGGGGATGACCCGCCGGCCGATGGAGGGGTCGAGTTCGGGGGGGTCGAAGGGCGCCACCGGCAGCCCCAGGCGCTGGGCCTCTCGGTTGTAGGCCTCGACGTTTCGCACCAGGAGTTCGGCCGGGCCCCGGGCCGCGTCCTTGAGGGCCGAGCTCGCCTCGGCCCACACGGCCCGGATCGCCTCGACGGCCCGGGGGTTCAGCTCCTCGACCTTGAGCGCCTGGAACGCCGCCCGCATCTCCTGGTACACCCGGGCCATCTCCCGGTGGAACCGCTTGCGGTCGCCCGTGGCGCCGAGTTCGGGCGCCGGGAGTTCCCGCACCTTGGCCAGAAACCGCTCGGCCACCTCGCCCCCCGAGGGGTGGAACTGGCGGTCCACCCTGCGGAACGCCCGCTCCCGCACCTCGGCGGCCGCCGCCCGCACCGCCTTCTCGAAGGCCCCGAGGGAGGCCTCCACCTCGGCTCGGGCCCGGACCAGGGCGTCCTGCTCCGCGGCGAGCCGGGTCGTCTCCTCGCGCGCGAGCGTGAGGGCCGAGTCCACCCGGGCCAAGAGAGCCCGGGCCGCGCCCCGCACGGCCGACCGAACGGTGCGCTCGGTCTCCCGCTCCCGGGCCTCGGCGACGGTGTGAAACAGGGCCTCCCGGAACCCCGGGAACCCGTCGAGGGCCCGGGCCGGGGACTCCTCCCAGAGCTCCAGGAGCAGTTCCTCCTTGCGCTCCACGGCCGCGCCGGCCTCGCGCTTCGCGAGCAGAAGGCCGCGCAGGGCCGAGACCACGGCCACCTCCACCCGGCCGGCCAGGGGGGCGAGTTCGGCCGCCACCCGGTCGCGGATCGCGGCCAGGTCCTCGGCCGTGGGGTGCTCCCCGAGGTCGGCGTTCAGCACGAACCGGGCCGCCTCCAGGAGCCCCAGGGCCTTGATGTCGCGCACGAACCGCAGGTCGGCCTCCCTGAGGCCCACCCGGCTCGAAACGACGTACAGGATGCCATGGGCGCCCAGGAGGTATTCCTGCACCTTCTCCCGGTGGCGGGGGTTGGGGGAGTCGTAACCCTGGCAGTCCCCGAGTTCCACGCCCCCGGGGAGTCCGGTGCCGGGCAACTCGATCACGAGGTCGTCCACGTACACGGCCAGGGCATCGTCCCCGGCAAACGCCCGGTGCTGCTCGAACCGGTCGGGGCCGAGTTCCAACTCCCGGGGCTCCTCGCCGAGCCATTCTCGGATGCGCTCGTACCCGTCGAGATAGGCCCGCAGCAGGGCCACGTTGCGGTCGAAGCTGCCCCCCTCCCCCAGGGCCCGGTCCCCCAGCTCGTCCAGGGCCTCCCGGAGCCGCCGACGGTCGGCCTCGGACCGGAGGTCCACCCGCCGGCCGTCGTCGCCCGCGGCCAGCAGCAGGGCCGCGTCGGTGGCCTCCCGGTTCACCTCGGCCCACCCCTTGAGCCGGAGCCGGGCCCGGGGCTCGGGCCCGGGGCGCACCCGGGTCACGAGGGAGGTGATGATCCCGGCGCCCCGGCGAAGCACGTCCCGGCCCACCAGGGCGTTCACCAGGGTGCTCTTCCCGCTCTTCACGGTGCCGGCCACGGCCAGCCGGAACCCGTTCGCCCCTTCGAGGCTCCGGAGCCGCTCGATCCAGGGATCCACCCCGGCGCCCTCGGCCCCCACGAGTTCCCGGAACGTCTCCAGCAGAAACACCACCGGCTTGCACTCTTCCGAAACGTTCGTCACTACGACCCCACACCCGCGGCGGTTTGCCGCGCTCCATCAGGCCCGATCCGTCATCTCCCCCAGGGGAAAACCGCGGCCGGGCATCCTACCGGCGGCCCCGAGGGGTGTCAACGCGGCCCCGGCCGCTGCGGCGCCCGCGAACCGGCGGCACAAAACGCCTCCCCCGCTTTAGCCTCGCTCAAGATTTTTAGCCTTGCTGAAGTCCCCGGGAAGTTGCTACCCTGAGACGGCGTTTGTTGGGGCCTCATCCACTCTCATCATCCAACGAAGGAGGAGCCATGGGCCGGTACGACGAGATCTACCGCAGAAGCCTCGAAGACCCGGAGGGGTTCTGGGGGGAGGCGGCCGAGCAGATCGCCTGGACCAAGCGCTGGGACAAGGTGCTCGACGACTCCAACCCGCCCTTCTACCGCTGGTTCGTGGGCGGCGAACTGAACACCTGTTACAACGCCGTGGACCGGCACGTGGAGGCCGGCCGGGGCGACCAGGTGGCCCTGATCTACGATAGCCCCGTGACGAACCAGGTCCAGAAGTTCACCTACCGGGACCTCCAGGATCAGGTGGCCCGGTTCGCCGGGGTGCTCCGGGGCCTCGGGGTCGAAAAGGGCGACACGGTCATCATCTACATGCCCATGGTGCCCCAGGCCGTGGTGGCCATGCTGGCCTGCGCCCGGCTCGGCGCGATCCACTCGGTGGTGTTCGGCGGGTTCGCGCCCAACGAGCTGGCGATCCGGATCGACGACGCCAAGCCCAAGGTGATCGTGTCGGCGTCGTGCGGGATCGAGGTGACCAAGGTCATCGAGTACAAGCCCATGCTCGACAAGGCCATCGATCTGGCCAAACACAAACCCGAGAAATGCGTGATCCTGGCCCGGCCCCAGGCCCAGGCCGCCCTCACGGCCGGCCGGGACTTCGACTGGGACGACCTCATGGCCAAGGCCGAGCCGGCCGAGTGCGTGCCGGTCAAGGCCACCGATCCCCTTTACATCCTCTACACCTCGGGCACCACCGGCATGCCCAAGGGGATCGTGCGCGACAACGGCGGCCACGCCGTGGCCCTCCGGTGGAGCATGGAATACATCTACGACACCAAGCCCGGCGAGGTGTACTGGGCCGCCTCGGACGTGGGGTGGGTGGTGGGGCACTCCTACATCGTGTACGGCCCGCTCCTCACGGGCTGCACCACCATCCTCTACGAGGGCAAGCCCGTGGGCACCCCGGACCCCGGCGCGTTCTGGCGGGTGATCAGCCAGCACGGGGTCAAGGTGCTCTTCACGGCGCCCACGGCGTTCCGGGCGATCAAGAAGGAGGACCCCAACGGGGACTACTTCAAGAAGTACGACCTGTCGAACTTCAAGTACCTGTTCCTGGCCGGCGAGCGGCTCGATCCCGACACCTACCACTGGGCGTCGGATCTCCTGAAGCGGCCCGTCATCGACCACTGGTGGCAGACCGAGACGGGCTGGCCCATCGCGGCCAACTGCGCCGGGATCGAGCTCATGCCGATCAAGCCCGGGTCCCCCACCAAGGCCGTGCCGGGCTACGACGTGCGGATCCTCGACGATGCGGGGAAGGAACTGGGGCCCAACCAGGAGGGCATCGTGGTGGTGAAGCTGCCCCTGCCCCCGGGCACGCTCCCCACCCTGTGGCAGAACGACGAGCGGTTCCGCCAGTCGTACACCGACCCGTTCCCGGGCTACTACTTCACCGGCGACGGCGGCTACAAGGACGAGGACGGGTACCTCTACATCATGGGCCGGGTGGACGACGTCATCAACGTGGCCGGCCACCGGCTCTCCACCGGGGCCATGGAGGAGGTGATCGCGACCCACCCGGCCGTGGCCGAGTGCGCCGTGATCGGGGTGGCCGACAACCTGAAGGGCCAGGTGCCGGTGGGGTTCGTGGTCTTGAAGGCCGGCGCCGAGGTGGACCCGGATCAACTGAAGGCCGACCTGGTCAAGATGATCCGGGAGCAGATCGGGCCCATCGCCTGCTACAAGGAGACCATGATCGTGAAGCGCCTGCCCAAGACCCGCTCGGGTAAAATCCTCCGGGGCACCATGCGGAAGATCGCCGACGGTGAGCAGTACCGGGTGCCCTCCACGATCGACGACCCGGCGATCCTGGGCGAGATCGAGGAGGCCCTGAAGACCGTGGGCTACGCCAAGTAGCCCCAAGCGCAGGCTACCGCGCCACGGCCCGCCCCGGCCCGACCGGGGCGGGCCGTTTCGTGCCGCCGGCTCTCCGGGGCACGATGGATTTCACCACGGAGGGCACGGAGAGCACGGAGGGGAAACCCTTTTCGAGTCTCGCAACGCCCGCAAAGATCGCAACGAATTTCCCGCGGCGCGCGTGCGGCCGTGGTGTGAGAGACGATTCTCTCCGCCGCGGCCTGGCGATCGCGGTATGGAGGACCTTCGCAACGCTCGCACCCGGATCCCGTAGCGCGCGTTGCGGGCGTGGCGTGAGAAAAAGAAGGAGAGGCGTTACCGTGAACGACCTTCGCGACGAGCTCGTGGCCGAGATCCGGCGGCTCGTCCGGGAGCATCCGGCCAACCGGTTCCCCGGCACCGACGAGCCCATCTTCGACGAACCCCTGGTGGGGTTCGCGCCGGCGGACGACCCGATCTGGGGGAAGTACAAGGACATCATCGGGCCGTTCCACTGGTCCCCCCAGGAGGCCCTGGAGGCCGGGGGCGGCCGGGGCGAGGTCCGCACCGTGGTCTCCTGGATCCTTCCCATCACCGAGGCCACCCGGCGGGACAACCGGGCCGAGACCCGGCTCCCCTCCCGGCGGTGGGCCCACACCCGGTGGCACGGCGAGGCGTTCAACGAGGAACTCCGGCGAGCCGTGGTGGGGTTCCTGGCCGAGCGCGGCCACGGGGCGGCGGCGCCCTGCCTCGTCGACGGGTGGACGGTGGTGACCGACCCCCGGGTGGGGCTCGCGTCCACCTGGTCCGAGCGCCACGCGGCCTACGCCGCGGGGCTTGGCACCTTCAGCCTGAACGACGCCCTGATCACCGAGCGGGGCATCGCCCACCGCACCGGGTCGGTGGTGACCACGGCCGAGATCGCGCCCACCCCCCGCACGGCGGCCCATCACCGGGCGAACTGCGCCTTCTACTCGGCCAAGGGGTGCGGGGTGTGCATCGGACGCTGCCCCGTGGGCGCGATCAGCGAGGCCGGCCACGACAAGGAGCGCTGCCGGGCCTACACCTACGGCCGGGTGATGGACGAGGTGGGGGAGACGTTCGGGGTCAAGGTGGCCGGGTGCGGCCTGTGCCAGACCAAGGTGCCCTGCGAGCACCAGGTGCCCCCGGCGGCCCGGGAGGGGTAGCCGGCGGCGGCGTTCAGCCCCCGAGCCAGCGTCGGTCCCCCAGGAGCAGGAACGCGCCTTCGGCCAGCACGAGAAGGTTCAGCGCCATGCTCACCCCGTGGAGGCGGCCGAACCGGCGGCGCAGGGGGTGGTCGGGGGCCAGATTCTCGAAGGAATGGATCTCGGCCTTGACGGCCCGGGCCCGGGGGTGGACCCAGAACTGGTTCGCCCCGGCCGCGAGGAGCGCCGTGACGAGAAGCCCCAGGGCCACCCGGTGGGGCGTGCCCCAGGGGCCCTGCCGGGCGAGGAGGTACAGGACGAGCGCCGCGGCGACGAGGGCGGTCACGTAGGGGAAATACACCGGGAACACGACCCCCACCACCCGCCCGGCCTCGTCCCGGGGGAACGAGGCGAAGATCGGCGGGGTCACCACGAAGGTCACGGCCGCCACCCCGCCCACCCACAGGGCGAGCACGAAGCGAAACAGGGTGCTCCAGACGCGCGAATTCAAGGCCCCTCCGTCCGCCAAACGACCGGGGGGTGGGAAACCAACGAAGAAGGCGGCCCCACCCGGCCGCCCGATTCCCCTCCCTCCGCCGGGCGCCTCACGCCCGGACGTCCAGGTTCCCACCCACCCCGAGCGACCGGAACAACTCGGCCGCGAGGGCTTCCTGGGTGTCCAGGATCTTCTTCATCACCGCCATGCCGGCCTCGCCCTTGGCCTGTTCGGCCTTGAGCCCGGTCATCTCCTCGATGAGCCCCATGGTGAGGTCGCCGTTTCCCAACGCGCGCAGATCCATCGGTTTCTCCTCGGTTGCGTCCGGGGGTCCTCCGCTGGGACGCTGGGAGGCTTGGACGCTAGGAGGCCGAACTGCTTCGTGATTCTCGCCTCATCTCCGGCCCAGCACTACGGAGGCAGCCCTCCGGCGGTATTGCTCCGGCGGCTAAATAGGCACGGTCCGGGGCATGGGGCCTGCTGGAGCGCCGGGCGTGGCTCCTACAGTCGCTGCATCCGGCACTCAGCCAACGACTGGGACTATTCCGGCCAACCGGATGGACAAAACGCCCAGAGTTCTTGGCCGGTTCCGTCCGTCCGGCTGAGTGCCGGATGCAGCGTAAGCCGGGTGCTGCACTCACGCACGGCCGGAAGCAGGCCCCATGCCCTGGCGACTTCCTTGCGCGCCTCTATTGGCGCTGGGTTGATAGTAACGCCGTCGGCGGGCCTTTGGCCCGGGTCCCCTTCCCCTTCGGCCGGCGGGTCCCGGGACTTGAGGGGAAGCCGTCAGGGCCGGTCCGCGAGGACCCGGACCGCCTCGGCAACCCCCTTTACCAGCTCGGCCATGGCGCCGTAGTGGAGGGTGTCGGGCGTGTCGGTGGGCCGGTGGTAGTGGGGGTTTCGGTAGAAGGCCGTGTCGGTCACCATGACCGCCGGCCAGCCCATGGCCCAGAACCACCGGTGGTCCGAGAAATCGGTCCCCGGCACGAACCGCCCGGCGGCCAGGGTCTCCACCGGGAGGGCCGAGGCCGCCCGGAACGCGGCCGCCACCTCCCGCACCAGCCCCCGGGACCGCCAGTTCCCCACCACGGCCACGAAATCCGGCACCGACCGGTAGAACCACCCCATGAGCGGGAAGGGAAACGCCTGGCGCCCCTGGGATCCCGGATAGTACCCCACCATCTCGAGGCAGAGCATGGCGGCCACCTCCCGGCCCGCCGCCCGGAGCGAGCTCGCGTAGACCGCGCTCCCCATGGCCCGGGAGGGGAACACCGGGGGCTCCTCCAGGGTGAAGAACGCGAACTCCACGGGTCGGCGGAACCGCTGGCCGGCGAGGGCCTTCGCCGCCTCGAGGAGCACGGCCACCGCGCTCGCGTTGTCGTCGGCCCCGGGCGTGCCCCACACCGTGTCGTAGTGGGCCCCCGCCACCACGAGCCCGGCCGCCTCGTCCCGGCCGGGAAGGGCCGCGATCACGTTGTGGTAGGTGCGCCCCCCGTACGGGACGTCCTGGTACCGGGGCGCGTAGCCGGCGTCGCGGAGGATCCCGGCGATGGAGTCCCGGGCCCGGGCCAGGGCCTCGGGCTCCTCGGCGCTTCGCGGCCCGATCCGGACCGCGAGTTCCTCCACGTGGGCCCGAAGCGCCCGCGCCTCGGGGCCGTCCGCCCGGACCGGCCCGGGGGCCGGCGCGAAACACCTCACCTTCAGGAGCGAATAGGCCAGGAAGCAGACCAGGACGAACACGACCGCCAGGGGCGCGAGAACCAGCACCCGGACCACGGTCCCACGTCCCGGCTACCGGGCCGCCCCCACCTCCCCCTCGGCCGCCGCCATCTCCACCAGGGGCACCCGCCAGCCCGGCCGGTCGAGATACTCGTCGGCCACCTCCTGGGGCAGGCTCCGGTACAGGAGCCGGGCGGTCACCCGGAACGGCCCCTGCGCGTCGTCGGGCAGGCCGATCTCGTACCGTTCGGTCCGGGTTGACCGGGGCGGGATCGAGGTGTCGTCGGCGATCGCGGCGATCCGCCACGGCTTCCAGGTGGGCCGGCCCTCGGCGTCCACGGCCCGGGCCCCGAACCGACGGGCGGCCGGATCGCGCCGCCCCCGGTCGTCGAGCCCCCCGCTCCGGAACACGACGGCCCCCTCCCGCCCCAGGTCCTCCACCACCACCTCAAGCCACATCTCCCGCAGCTCCGTCATGGAGGTGGGCAGGTTGTGGCCGGCCCGGGCGTTCTCCACCCCCACGGCCACCTCGAGCACCCGGCCGGGCGCGGCGGCGTCGGGGAGTTCGAGGCGGAGCCGGGCGGCGCTCTGGAGCCGGAGCCGGGCGTCGTTGGCGTGGCGCCAGTGGTTGAGGAGCGTCGGAATGGCGGCGTTCGCGCCCGTGAAGTCGTGGTCGAAGAACGGGGAGCGCACCGTGTCGAAGCTGCTCGTGAGCCCCCGCCGCACGGCCTTCTCCAGGGTGTCGGCGACCCGGGCCGCCACCTCGGGGGGCACCATGTGGCAGTCCTGGCACTGGATCCCGGCCCGGGCGTACTCGCTACGCTTCCACTCCTCGTAGGTCCGGGCGATCTCGGTCTCGTTCACCGGGTGAAACACGTTGTGACAGGCGCCGCAGAACTCGCTCTGGGTGTGGATGTCGGAGTAGGCCGTGGCGTGGAACGAGCTGTGGGCGTCGGCGTAGGGCCCCCGTTTCGGCCCCTCGGGCTCCACGGCGAGGCCCGAGTTCCCCGGGTTCCCCCCCTTTTCCAGGAGCTTCACCCCCACCACCGAGTGGCAGAAGTCGCAGGTGACCCCCTCGTCGGCCCGGGGGTCGATCACGATCTCCCCGCTGTCGCGGATCCAGACCTGCTCCGTGAGCGCCCCCACCGGGGCGTGGCATCCCGCGCAGAACCGGTCGGTGGCGCCGGCCGTGTCCCGGGAGGCCTCCCGCCACAGGGCCCGGTAGAGCGGGTCGGCCAGGGCGTTGGCGTGCATGGAGCCCCGCCACTGCTCGTACTGGACCGGGTGGCAGTAGCCGCAGGTGTCGGCCGAGGTGAACTGGCCCGGCGTGGCGGGCAGCCCCGTGGTGGTGTTCAGGATCTTGGGGTAGAAGACCGGCTCGGCCGCAAAGGCCGGGACGGCGAACACGAGGGCGAGGACCAGGGTGAAGCGTCGCATGGGGGCCTCCCTGTCTGCGAGGAACCACCCCCACGGTACCAGGATCCGCCCGCGTCGCAACCGGCCCCCAAGCGGGCCGAAGGCCGCACGAGGACCCGCCCGGGTTGGGAAACTCGGGAGCCCACGAGGCGGCCTGCTCGCGGACCACCGCCCCGGGGGAAGGCGCCGGTGCGCGAACTGGCGGGCGGGGCAAGGAGGGCAGCGGGCCCGTGTCAGGAGTCAGTGGACAGACGACAGAGGACAGGGGGCTCTCTGACCTCTGACTTCTGAATTCTGGCCCCTGATACGGCAGCCTCTCCCACGGGTTGGCAGGCGCGATGACGCCGGAGTCCCGGACGCTCTTGGCCGCCTAGCTGCCGAGCCGCCTAGCCGCCTCGCGGAAGTTCCTTGCGCGATCGGCCCCGGCGGGGCCCCACAGCCATCCAGGCAACGGTCGGTCCGGCTACTCCCCTCGCAGCGCCCGCCACACGGGCCGGTCGAGGAAGCTCCCCGGGGCGTCGGCCTCCATCCGCCGGAACAGGGGGTACGGCATCGCGAAGCTCAACACCCGTTCCCCCAGGCTCCGCCGCACCTGGAGGCGGGCCGAGGGGTCCAGGAGACCCAGCACCGCGCGGGGGTGCTCGGCGCGGGCCTCCCGGTAGGGGTAGATCCCGATCGCCTGGCACCCGGCCGCAAACGGCGCGATGACCCGCTCGTTGTCCGGCCCCCGGTAGTTGGCGAGCACGGAGAGCGCCGCCACCTGGTCCGGGTCGGCGAAGAACACCACGACCTCGGGCGGCGGTTCGTCCTCCCCCACGGCCGAGAGCGGCCGAAAGACCACGGCGCCGGCGCCGGTGTCGGTGATGGGCAGGCGCGCCACGAACGCGCGGACCACCTCGGGGGAGGCCAGGTACCGCTCCCCCTCCAGGAACTCGTCCAGAGCCTCGGGCCGCATGTGGGGCCGAAGCCCCTCGGCCACGGCCCGCCCCTCGGGGGACGAGGCGTTGCCGGTGGAGAGGAACCGGCAGAAGCACTCGGGCCCCCCGGGAAAGTTCCGGTACTGGTCCCCGAACCCCAGGCCCACCCCGCCCCCGAAGCATCCGAACCGGCCCCGGGCCACCGCCGCCGTGCGGCCCCGGGCCGCGGCCGCCGCAAGCCACATGACACACCCCCACCGGCCCGGCCGGAACCCGACGGCGCCCTCGGGGGCCTCGGGGACCCACCAGATGCCCACGGGCTCGGTCCGAAGCCCGATCTTCTCGGCGATCACGCTTCGCATGGCGAACCTCCCGGAAAGGCGGTCTGCGGTCCGCGGTCCGCGGTCCGCGGTCTGCCGTCCGCACGTCCGCACGTCCGCACGTCCTGCCGTCCTACCGTCCGCGCAGCCCCGCGTCCCACTCCCGGTACCACGCCACGAACCTCGGGATCCCCACCTCGATGGGGGTGGTGGGCTCCCAACCCCAGAGTTCCTTGGCCCGGGTCACGTCGGCGTAGGTGCGCGGCACGTCGCCCGGCTGCATGGGCAGGTAGTTCTTCCGGGCCGTTTTGCCCACGGCCTCCTCGAGCACCTCGATGAACCGCTCGAGGCGCACCGGCCGGTGGTTCCCCAGGTTCACCACCTCGAACGGGAGCGGGGTGTCGATGGCGGCCACCACGCCCCGGACGATGTCGTCGATGTAGGTGAAATCCCGCTCCATGTCGCCGTGGTTGTAGACGTCGATGGGCTCGCCGGCCAGGATCTTCCGGGTGAAGGTGAACAGCGCCATGTCGGGCCGGCCCCAGGGTCCGTAGACCGTGAAGAACCGAAGCCCGGTCATGGGGATGCCGTAGAGGTGGTGGTACGTGTGGGCCATGAGCTCGTTGGCCACCTTGGTGGCGGCGTAGAGGCTCACGGGCCGGTCCACCCGGTCGGTCTCGCTGAAGGGAACCTTCTCGTTGGCCCCGTACACCGACGACGACGAGGCGTACACCAGGTTCCCGGTGCCCCGGTGCCGGCAGGCCTCCAGGATCCGCAGGAACCCCATCAGGTTCGCCTCGCCGTAGGCCACGGGGTTCTGGAGGCTGTAGCGCACCCCCGCCTGAGCCGCCAGGTGGCACACCACGTCGAAGGGCCCCTCGTCGAACGCCGCCTCCACCGCGGCGGGATCGGCCACGTCGCCCCGGAGGAACCGGAACCCTTCCCGGCCCTCGAGCCGGCCCAACCGGGCCTCCTTGAGCCGAACGTCGTAGTAGTCGTTCAGGTTGTCGAAGCCCACGACCCGGTCGCCCCGGTCGAGCAGGAACTCCGCCACCGCGGCCCCGATGAACCCGGCCGCACCGGTCACGAGTACGTTCACGGAGGATCTCCTTTCCGTTTGGACGTTGGGACGCGCGGACGTGCACCGCGGCGTCCCGACTCAGGCTACGCCTGCGGCCAACCGGACCGAGGAACACGGCGTTCCCCGCCGAGACCGCGGCGGCCCGGCCGACGGGCGGATCGTACCAGATGCCCGGGCCGGAGGGCCACAATCCCGCGGAAATCTGCGCAAAAACCGGGGCTTTCTTGACCCTTCCGAAACCCGGCTGGTATACTCCGCGCCCTGTTCGCTGGCCCTGCGCCGGCGACGTTTCGCGCAAACCGTCCCCCGTTTCCGGCAGGCATCCGCCGGGTTCTCCGAAGGAACCATGGACACCTCCGAAGCCATCCGCACCCGACGCAGCGTGCGCCGGTTCCGGCCCGACCGGGTTCCGGCCGACCTCATCGACAGGCTCCTCGACGCCGCCCGGTGGGCCCCCTCGGGCCTCAACAACCAGCCGTGGCGTTTCGTGGTGGTCGAGGACGCCGGCGTTCGGGAGCAACTGGCCGGCTGCACGAAGTACGGCCGGATCCTCCGGGCGGCCCCCCTGGCGGTGGCCGTGTTCCTGAACACCGAAACCTCCTACCACCGGGAGAAGGACATCCAGGGGGTGGGCGCCGCCCTGCAGAACCTGCTGCTCGAGGCCCACAACCTGGGTCTGGGCGCCTGCTGGCTAGGCGAAATCCTGAACCAGCGGGAGCGGGTGGAGGAGATCCTCGGCGTGCCGGCCCACCTCGAACTCATGGCCGTGGTGGCCGTGGGCTACCCGGAGGGCGACCGCCACGGGAACCCCGAGCGGTTGCCCGTCGAGGACCTGGTCGTCGCCCGGTTCTGACCCGATCCGTCCCGCGAGGTTCCCATGGAGAGACCCGTCGTCAAGTTCGGCACCTCCGGCTGGCGCGCCGTCCTGTGTGACGCCTTCACCTTCGAAAACGTGCGGATCGTGGTGCAGGCCATCGCCGACCACCTCAAGGCCGGCGGCCTCGACGAGCGCGGGGTGCTCGTGGCCTACGACACCCGGTTCCTGGGCGACCGGTTCGCTCGGGTGGCCTGCGAGGTGTTCGCCGGGAACGGGATCCCGTCGTTCCTGCCCCCCCGGGACGTGCCCACCCCGGTGGTTTCCTTCGACATTCTCCGGAACGAGCGGGACGGCGCGGTGAACTTCACGGCCTCCCACAACCCCCCCGAGTACAACGGGGTCAAGTTCAGCCCGGCCTGGGGCGGCCCGGCGCTGCCCGAGACCACCCGCGACATCGAGGAGCGGGCGAACCGCCGCATGGCCGAGGGGTCGTACCTGCGGATCCCCTTCGAGGAGGCCGAGGAGAAGGGCCTGGTGCGGCCCCACGACCCCCGGCCCGCGTACCTCGATCGGATCCGGGACCTCGTGGACCTCGACGCCGTCCGGAAGGCGGGGCTGCGGCTCGCGGCGGACCTCCTCCACGGCACGGCCCGGGGCTATTTGGACGAGCTTCTCCGGGAGGCCGGCTGCGACCTCACGGTGCTGAACGACCGGCCCGACCCCCTGTTCGGGGGCCGCCCGCCCGAGCCGAGCCGCGAGAACATCCCCGAACTCCTGGACCTCGTGGCCTCGGACCCCACGGTCGCGTTGGGGCTCGGGACCGACGGCGACGCCGACCGGTTCGGGGTGGTGGACCGGGGGGGCGCCTTCGTGGAGCCCAACTACTTTCTGGCGCTCCTGTTCGACTACCTCGTGACCGAGCGGGGGTTCGAGGGGGGGGTGGCCCGCAGCGTGGCCACGAGCCACCTCCTCGACGCCGTGGCCCGAAAGCTCGACCGGCCCGTGTACGAAACCCCCGTGGGGTTCAAGTTCATCGGCGACCTGATCCGCCGGGGCGAGGTGGCCCTGGGGGGCGAGGAGTCGGCCGGGCTCTCGATCCGGGGCCACGTGCCCGAGAAGGACGGGATCCTCGCCTGCCTGCTGGCGGCCGAGATGGTGGCCCGGCGCGGGAAGCCCCTGCTCCGGCAGTTGGAGGAACTCTACGCCGAGGTGGGGCGGTACCGGACCCGGCGGGTGAACTTGCACCTTACCCCGGCCCTGGAGGACGCTTTCGGCGCCAAGGTGGCGTCCCCGCCGGGAGAAATCGCCGGGCGGAAGGTCCGGGAGGTCGTCACCGTGGACGGCCACAAGCTGCTCCTCGAGGGCGATGCCTGGATCCTCGTGCGGAAATCGGGCACCGAGCCGGTGGTGCGGCTCTACGCGGAAGCCCCGACCGACGAGGCCCTGGACGAGCTCGTGGCGGCCGGCCGGGCGTGGATCCTGGGGAACTGACCCCGAAGCAAACCTCCCTCACGACGAGGATGGGACGATGATTCTGGAACAATTGGTTGTCGGGCCGATCCAGGCCAACTGCTACATCCTGGGCGACGAGGCCACCGGCGAGGCCGTGGTCATCGACCCCGGCGGCGACACCCCGGTGATCCTCAAGGCGCTCCAGGCCCGGGGGCTCAAGCCCGTGGCGATCGTGGCCACCCACGGCCATTTCGACCACGTGGAGGGCCTGGCGAGCATGAAGCGGGCCACCGGGGCGCCCGTGTGCGTGCACCCGGCGGAGATCCCGCTGCTCCGGGGCCTCACGAGCCAGGGGCTTCTCTTTGGCATGCGGGTCGAGGCCGCACCCGAGCCCGACGTGCTCCTGGAGGAGGGGCAAATCATCCCCTTCGGCACGCTCGGGCTCCGGGTTCTCCACACCCCCGGGCACAGCCCGGGTTCCGTGAGCCTCCTGATCGACAAGAAGGTGTTCGTGGGCGATCTCCTGTTCGCCGGTTCCATCGGCCGTACCGACCTCCAGGGCGGGGACTACGACACCCTGATCCGCTCGGTGCGGGAGAAGATCTTCACCCTGCCGCCCGACACCGTGGTGTACCCGGGCCACGGCCCGGCCACCACCGTGGCCACCGAGATGCGCACCAACCCCTTCTTCGTGTACTGACCCATGCTCCGCGGCAAGGAGATCCTGCTGGGCGTGACCGGCGGCATCGCCGCCTACAAGAGCGTGTACCTGTGCCGGGAGCTCACGGTGCGGGGCGCCAACGTGCACGTGGTGATGACGAAGAACGCCATGAACTTCGTCACCCCGCTCACGTTCCAGACGATCTCCGGAAACCCCGTGACCCACCGGATGTTCGAGCTCTTTCGGGGTCCCGAGATCGGCCACGTGGCCCTGGCCGACCGGGCCCACGCCCTGGTGGTGGCCCCGGCCACGGCGAACATCCTGGGCAAGGTGGCCAACGGCCTGGCCGACGACTTCCTCTCCACCATGATCATGGCCACCCGGGTGCCGGTGCTCTTCGCGCCGGCGATGAACGTGGTCATGTGGGAGAACCCCGCGGTCCAGGAGAACGTGCGCCGGCTCCGGGACCGCGGCTACGCCTTCGTGGGCCCGGTGGAGGGGGAACTGGCCTGCGGTGTCGAGGGCAAGGGCAAGATGGCCGATCCCCTCCGGATCGTCGAGGCCCTGGAGGGGGTGCTCACCCCCAAGGACCTCCGGGGCGAGACCGTGCTCGTCACCGCCGGCCCCACCATCGAGCCCATGGACCCGGTGCGGTTCATCTCGAACCACTCCTCGGGGAAGATGGGCTATGCCCTGGCCCGGGCGGCCGTGCGCCGGGGGGCCCGGGTGATCCTGGTCACGGGCCCCACCTCGCTCCCCGATCCCCTGGACGCCGAGGTGGTGCGGGTGACCACGGCCAGGGAGATGCGCGACGCCGTGATCGCCCGGGCGGAGGAAGCCACCGTCACCCTGATGGCGGCGGCCGTGTGCGACTGGCGGCCCGCGGCCGCGGCGTCCCAGAAGATCAAGAAGCGCTCGGGCGCCCCGCCGTCCCTGGAACTCGAACCGAACCCCGACATCCTGCGGGAACTCGGGGCGCGCAAGCGGCCGGACCAGATCCTCATCGGGTTTGCGGCCGAGACCTCGTCCCTCGAGGAGAGCGCGAAGGCGAAGCTCGAGGAGAAGCGGCTCGACGCCATCGTGGCGAACGACGTCACGGCCCCGGGGGCTGGGTTCCACGTGGACACCAACGAGGTGGTGATCTTCACGGCCTCCGGGGAGCGGATCGGCGTGCCCCGGATGCCTAAGGACCGGGTGGCCGACCGGATCCTGGGGCTCGTGGCGAAGATGCGCCGCGGCACCCAGAAGCCGGGTTGGGAACCCCAGGCCGAGCGGCCCGAGTTCTGGAAAGAAGGGTGACGGGGTTCAGGCCTCCGCGGAACTTCGGTCCGCGGTCGCCGGGCTGCGGTCTTCGGTCCCTCGGTCCCGGCTGCGGCGGCTCTCCGTCTGGCCGACAGCGGAACGTTATTGTTCTTGCGAACAGGCTGCCCCGCGGCCTACCGGAGCTTTCAGCTTTCTACCTTTCCAGCTTTCTAGCCTTCCAGCAGGGAAACCCCATGAAACTTTGTGTCATCGGAACCGGATACGTGGGTCTCGTCACCGGCACCTGCTTTGCCGAGATGGGCAACGACGTGGTGTGCGTGGACATCGACGAGGCCAAGATCGAGAAACTCCGCCGCAAGGAGATCCCCATCTACGAGCCGGGGCTCCAGGAGATCCTGGAGCGCAACGTGGACGAGGGGCGGCTCACGTTCACCACCGACCTCAAGGAGGGGGTGGAGCGAAGCCTCCTTCTCTTCATCGCGGTGGGAACCCCCGAGGGGGAGGACGGCTCGGCCGACCTCCAGCACGTGCTCGCCGTGGCCCGCTCCATCGGCCAGGTCATGGACGGCTACCGGATCGTGGTCATCAAGTCCACGGTGCCGGTGGGCACGGCCGAGAAGGTGCGCGACGCGATCCGGGCCGAACTCGAGGCCCGGGGCCTCGACGACCTGGAGTTCGACGTGGTGTCGAACCCCGAGTTCCTGAAGGAGGGGAACGCGGTCCAGGACTGCCTCAAGCCCGACCGGATCATCGTGGGCACCGACAACGTGCGCACGGCCGAGATCCTGAAGGAGCTCTACGCGCCCTTCACCCGCACGAACCACCCGATCATCGTCATGGACATCCGGTCGGCCGAGATGACCAAATACGCCTCGAACGCCATGCTGGCCACCAAGATCTCGTTCATCAACGAGATCGCCAACATCTGCGAGCGGGTGGGGGCCGACGTGGGGGCCGTGCGGCTCGGGATGGGGGCCGACTCCCGCATCGGGTACCAGTTCCTGTTTCCCGGGGTGGGCTACGGCGGCTCGTGCTTTCCCAAGGACGTGAAGGCCCTGATCCAGACGGCCCGCCAGGCCGGATACGAGGCCCAGGTGCTCCAGGCGGTGGACAGCCTCAACAACCGCCAGAAGTCCGTGCTGGCGGAGAAGATCCTCTCCTGGTTCGACGCGGAGGGGATCGATCCGGCCGGGGCCACCGTGGCCGTGTGGGGGCTGGCGTTCAAGCCCAACACCGACGACATGCGCGAGGCCCCGAGCCTCACCGTGATCGGCCGGTTGCGGGAGGCCGGGTGCCGGATCCGGGCCTACGACCCGGTGGCCGAGGGGAACGCCCGGAGGATCCTGGGCGAGGGGGACGGGCTCACCTACTGCACGAACAACTACGAGGCCCTGGAGGGGGCCGACTGCCTGGCCATCTGCACCGAGTGGGGGGTGTTCCGCCGGCCCGATTTCGACCGGATGAAGGCGCTCTTGAAGCGCCCGGCCATCTTCGACGGCCGAAACCTCTACGAGCCGGCGAACATGAAAAAACTCGGGTTCACCTACTTCGGGATCGGGAGGCAGTAAACAGGCCGGGCGGCTGGACAGCGGGGCGGCTTGGCGGCGGGGGGCTCCCTGGCCCCGTTTCAACCCTCTCCGTGTCCTCCGTGCCCTCCGTGGTGCGTGCCCCTGCCGCCTCACTCCTGGCCGGGCCGCCGATCCCGGAGGCTCCGCAGGGCTTCCTCCACCTCGGCCCTTCGCTCGCCGGGGGGAAGGTGCTCGAGGGCCTGGCGGTAGTGGCGGGCGGCCAGGTCGGGCCGGCCCTTCTCCCGGTAGTAGTCCCCCAGCAGGGCGTGGCCCTCCCCGAGCTTCCCGGCCTTCCCCAGCGCCATGCCCCGGTAGTACGGAAGCTCCTCCCATCCGGGGTCGAGCCGCGCGAGCTCGTCGTACACGGCGAGCGCGTCCTCGCCCCGCTCCGCCTCGAGATAGGCCCATCCCAGGTCGCGCAGGGCCGGCGCCGTGGCCCGGCCCTCGGACCGCAGACGCTCGAGCAGCGAAACCGCCTCATCGGTCCGGCCTTGCCGGAGCCAGGTGGCCGCCCGCTCGTGGAGGATCTCCGGATCGCCCGGGGCCAGGGCCTCGGCCTTCCCCAGGGCATCCAGGGCCTCCTCGTAGAGGCCCCGCTCCCGCAACAGGAGCGCGAGGCCGAGCCACGAGGCCGGCCGGCCGGGGGCCTCCCGGGTCCGCTGGCGGAACAGGTCCTCC
This sequence comes from Deferrisoma palaeochoriense, assembly GCF_054656955.1. Taxonomy (NCBI): domain Bacteria; kingdom Pseudomonadati; phylum Thermodesulfobacteriota; class Deferrisomatia; order Deferrisomatales; family Deferrisomataceae; genus Deferrisoma; species Deferrisoma palaeochoriense. The sequence goes on along the minus strand of NZ_BAAHXI010000001.1, from coordinate 96,686 downwards.
CCCCAGGGCCTCGGGTCCTCCACGAGCACCCGGGCCTGGGCCCGCCACAGGCGGTCCGGGTCGGGCGGCGGGAGCTCGGTGCCGGGAGGGATCAAATCCGCGAGATACACGGACCGGTTTTCCGGCAGGGGGTGGGTGAAGAGGTAGGCCGGCACGCCCTCGGGGGTGGGCGAGCTGCGCCGGATCGTCTCCATGAACCGCACGAGCCCCCAGGGGTCGTACCCGGCCGCCACCAGGGCCCGGGCGGCCCGCCGGTCGGCGTCCTCCTCGTCCTCCCGGCTGTACTGGAGCATCTTGGCCTGGGCGCCGGCCACCCCGAAGGTGGCGATGGCCGCCCCGGCCTTGGGGTTCCCCAGGAACGCCCCCGCCAGCACCGCCGCCATCGCCCCCAGGTTCACTTTGGCGGCCTTCTCCATGCGGTGGGCGATGTGCCGGCCCTCCACGTGGCCGATCTCGTGGGCGATCACGCCCGCGAGCTCCGCCTCGTCGGCGCACGAAAGGATGGTCTGGCTCGTGACGAACACGTGGCCCCCCGGCACCGCGAACGCGTTGATCCGCGGGTCGGCCACCACGTGGAACCGAAGGTCGAAGGTGTCGGCTCCCATGGCCCGGGCCACCCGGGTTCCGACGTCGCGGAGGTACCCGTCGAGGTAGGGGTCGTCCAGCACCCGGAACTCCCGGCGCACCTGGGCCACCACCCGTTCCCCGAGCTTTCGCTCCTCGGCCCGGGTGAGCGCGCCGCCCCCCGCCGGCCGCGCCCCGGCGCAGGCCGCGATGGCCGCGGCGGCCACGAGCCCCCCCAACCAAAATGTGAGCCGTGTCTTCGCCACCATGCGGGCAGGGTACCGGACACTTCCTGCCCGCGCCAAGGGGGGCAACCGGCGGGCCCGGAGTCCCGATTGACTCCCCCTCCTTACCTAACTATGCTCGAACGTAAGGAGGTCGCCATGCTGCTGAAGGTCACCACGAAACGGCAGGTCACGTTCCCGGCCCACGTGCTCGAGGCATTGGGGGTCCGGCCCGGGGATCGGATCGAGCTCCGGGAGTGCGAGGAGGGATACCTCCTCCTCCCACGGCGCGTCGACGAGTCCCGGCTCGCGCCGTTGCGGGACAAGTTACGCAAAGGCAAGGGAACCTTCGACCTGGAAACGTTTCGAAGAGAACGCCATGACCCGTCGCTTCGGGATTGACACCTCGATTCTCGTACGCCTCCTCACCGGCGATCCTGAGGACGAGTTCCGGGCCTGCGTGGAAGCCCTGACCCAAAAGATCGAGGGGGAAGGCGCCGAGGTGTTTGCTTCCAACATGGTGATCGCGGAGGCGTACATGGCGGTCCAGCACCACTACGGCGTGACCAAGGCCGAGGCCCGGCAGGGCCTCCTGAGCGTGCTCCAAAGCGGCCTCGTGGCCCCGCTCAACGGCCGGGGCGTGCTCGACGCCCTCAAGGAAACCGGGGGCTGTGGGTTGGTGGACCGCCTCATCGCCGACGACTACCGGGCGGCGGACCTCCTGACCCTGACGCTCGACCGCAGGATGGCCCGCCTGCCGGGCGCCCGCCGTCTGTGATCCCGGACGTTATTGCTCCGGCGGCTAAACAGGCACGCTCCGGGGCATGGGGCCTGCCGGAGCGCCGGGCGTGGCTCCTGCAGCGGCCGGTTGCCGCACTGACGCGCGGCCGGAAGCAGGCCCCATGCCCTGGCGACTTCCTTGCGCGCCTCTATCGGCGCCGCGTTGATAAGATCGTTCAACGCGCAATGCCCTCGCCATTACCTCACCTCACTCTGGCAGGAGAGACCGGTATGCCTTCGAGATCCCCGAGGTTGTTCTGGTGGTTTGCCGCCTTCCTTTTCCTTTGCCTGACACCCGCTGCCCAAGCCGCCACGGCCCGGGAGATCGACGTGGGGGTGGACGTGGCCCTGGAGCGGTTCCAGAAGGAGGTGGTGGGGGCCGCCGCCTTACTCGCCTCGGCAAAAGGAGTTCTCGTCTTTCCAAAGGTGATCAAGGCGGGGTTCGGCGTCGGCGGGGAGTACGGGGAGGGCGCGCTGCGGGTAGGGGGGAAGACCGTCGCGTACTACAGCACGGCCGCCGCCTCCATCGGGTTCCAGCTCGGGGCCCAGGTGAAGACCGTGATCCTGCTCTTCCTCACCCAGGAGGCCCTCGACGGGTTCCGGCGCTCCGAGGGATGGGAGGTGGGGGTGGACGGGTCCGTGGCCCTCGTGAACATCGGGGCCGGGGGGACGATCGACACGACCACCCTGAAGAAACCCATCGTGGCCTTCGTGTTCGGCCAGAAGGGCCTCATGTACAATCTGACCCTCGAGGGGGCGAAGTTCACGCGGGTGGACAAGGACTGAGCCTCCACCAGACTGCCCCCCTACGCCCGGGACAACAGAGAGTGGATTGGGGCCATTTTCACCCCTTTTCCCCGCCCTTCACGGCCGTGGTCCAGATGGCGACCCGCAAAACTTGCCCGCCATCGGTTGACAAGATACAGAATTCTCTTAGGATAGCTTGTGCAATCCGACCACACACGGTCTGGAGATATTCTCATGAGACGGACAACCATCACCGTCCCCCAGGAACTCGTGGACGAACTGGTTTCCCTGGTGAACGCCCGGTCCAAGACGGACGCGGTGCTGCAAGCGATCAAGGAGGAGATCCGGCGGCGCAGGAGAGACCGAATACGGGACATGGCCGGTCAACTCGACTTCGACCTGACAGCGGACGAACTGCGTCATGAAGACGACAGAACCGGCCTCCGGTAGGATCCTGGTCGACACCTCGGTGTGGATCGAGTTCTTCCGCGGGCGGGAACCGTGTCGCGCCGCCGTGGATCGGTGGATCCAAGAAGACCGAGTTGTCTGCGTCGGATTGGTGCTGGGAGAACTTCTCCAGGGGGCTCGGTCCCGGCGGGAACAGCGGGTACTCGAAGAGTTCTCCCGCGTGTTCCCGTTCCTCCCCGAAAGCCCGACCCTATGGGCCCAAGCCGGCCTGCTCGCGAACCGCCTCCGGCGCGAGGGGACCACCGTGGGCCTGGCCGACTGCTATCTGGCGGTGTCGGCCGTCGCAGCCGGAGTGCGCATGGCCACCCTCGACCGCCATTTCGACCTCATCGCCCCCGCGGCCGGTCTCCGGCTGGAGCCGATCGGGTGAGCCCGTCCAGCCCGGCGGACCCCACGGGGCTTTACCGGGGGGCGCCTTCGCGGATCCACTCCTCGATACGCCGGATCTCGGCGTCGGACAGGGGGTCGGCGCCCAGGGGCATCAGGGGGCGGTCGCCTCCCTCGGTGATCCGGTCCAGGAGGTAGCTCGCGGCCGGGTCGCCCGGCACCACGCGCTTTCGGTCGGGCCGGCGGTGGGCCGGGGCGTTCACGAGGTCGTCGTAGGCGCGGTCGTCCCCCAGATGGAGCCCCCCGGCCGGGCGGTCGCCCGTGTGGCACCCCGGGCGGGCGCAGTGGGGGGCGAGCACCTCCTCCACCAGGGCCGCGAAGGCCCCCTTGGTCGGCGGTGGAGGCTGTTCCGAAACTCCCTGCTGGCACCCCGCCAGGAGGACGGCCGCCGCGAGCCCCACAATTTCCTTTCTCATCCTCCGTCTCCTTTCCCCTGGGCCCGCCAGAGCTCCACGATGCGGGCCAGGACCTCGTCCTTCGTGCGAAGCATCTCGTCCTTGGAGCGGCAGCTCACCCGGCCGGCGCCGGCGCCGGGATGGCCGTCGCCGATGTTCAGGGCACGCATGATCTCGCCCACGTCCTTGGGCTCCCCGGACCGGTTCTGGCGAATGGTGAGCGACATGGAAAACCCCAGGTCGTTCGTTTTGCGGCCGTTGCGAAACGCGCACTCCACCGACACCACGGCCAGGGCCTCGGGGTAGAGCACCTGGGCCAAGTTCTTCCAGACGAAGGGCTTACGGTTGTGGCGGGTGAGATCCACCAGGACGATCGACGGCTCTATGTCGAGCGGCCGGGCATCCTGCTCCAGGAGCCGGAGCATGTTCTCCTCTTCCGCCAGGTAGGCCTCGTAGCGCCGGCGCACCGCCTTGGCCCGGGCCACCTTCTCGAGCCCGTGGTCCCGCAGGGCGTAGACCAGGTTCCGGTAGAACAGGTTTCGCTGGGAGGGCGACCGGAACTCGCCCTTCATGGCGTTGGCCACCACGTGGGCCGGGGTTTCGGCCCGCCACTCCTCCACCGAGGCGTAGTCGAAGCTGTCCACCACGTCCACGGCGCCCACGAGCTCGGCGAAATGGTCGGGGAGCTTCCGCCCCTCGTCCAGAAGGTACTGGTACACGACCCGGGCGCAGGACTTCTCGGGGGCGAACCGGCCCGGAATCGAGGCCGGATCCAACCCGCGCTCCTCCAGGTCGGCCAGGTTGCCCTGGTGGTGGTCGAACCACAGGGCGCACTCCGCGGGGTACGGCAGGTCGCACACGATGTCCCGGGCGGTCACGGTGGCCCGGGCCTGCTGGATCTGCACCGGGCCCGCGAAAAAGATGCGGTTCACGCCGTAAGCCTTGGAGCACAGGGCGGCCGAGGCCACGCCGTCCAGGTCGTTGTGGGTCACGATGGTTTCGTACATGGGAAGTTCGGTCCTCGGTCTGCGGTCAACGGTCTGCGGTCGGGGGCGGACGGCCCCTGGGCGGCTCGGCTGCCGGGAATCGTGAATCGTTCGGTCGCTGGGCGCCCCCGGCGAAACACCGGCCTAGGCGAATCCCCCGTCCGTCAGGGGGCGCGAGGCTCCCGCCCGGGGGCTGCAGGCCGCCTAGCCGCCTAGCCGCCTAGCCGCTACCAGTTTCGGGAACTCCCGGTCGAACCACGCCCGGGCCTCGGCGTGGTCCGGGAAGGTTTTCTCCCAGGCCCGGAACCGGGCCCCGTGGCGCCGGCCCTCGGCCGGGCCGTGGCGGACGTGGAGGAGGTGGTGCACGAGTTCGTGGTGCACCACCGAGGCCACGGCCGCCCGCGGCACCCCGGGTCGGTCGAGCACGGGGTGCACCCGGATCACGGCCGGCGGGCCGGGGCTGTAGGACCCCACCCGCACCACCCGGCGGCCCGGGCTCCGGCGCCGCCCCCAGGAGACCGCCACCGGCGGGAGCCCCCCGAACCCCGGCAGGCGAAGGAGGTCCTCCAGGATCTCGGCGAGGTCGTGGGCCCGGCCCCGGGGCCGCACCACCACCCGCCGCGGCCGGGGTTCGCCCCGGTGCCGGCGGAAGTGCTCCAGGGCCGGCCCGAGCCGGGTTCGGTCCCCGTCCAAGAGAAACCGGCCGAGCCCCTCCCACACCTCGGGCGGGGCGTGGCGAAACGAGCGGTGAAGCCGCACCGTGACCTCCCCGGCCGACCGCCGCACCGAGGCGTACACCCGGCGGTTCTCCGTCCACACCCACCGCACCGCCCCCCCGAGGCGTGCCGAAAGGGCCTTCTCCACGGCCTCCCTGCCGCCGACCCGGGGGTTCACCCCTCCGCCTCCCGCCGCAGGTCCCGGAGCCGGACCAGGATCTCCTCGATCAGGGCCTCCCGCACCACCCCCAGGGGCACCGGGGCGTGGTCGGCCACCCGGGTCATGGGCACCCCCACGAGGCCGCAGGGGGTGAAGTGCCGGTATACCCGGGGGTCGTTCGCCACGTTCACGGCGATGCCGTGCCGGGTGATCCAGCGGCGCACGGCCACCCCGATCGAGGCGATCTTGGCCGGCCCCACGAACACCCCCACGGGGTCCCGGCCCGGCCGGGCGGGGATGCCGAACCGCTGGAGCGCGGCGACCCCGGCGTCCTCCAGGGCCCGCACGTACGCCCTGAGGTCCCGGCCCCGGGTCCTCAGGTCCACGATGGGGTAGATCACCACCTGGCCGGGGCCGTGGTAGGTGGCCCGGCCTCCCCGGTCCACGGGCACCACCTCGACCCCCCGGGCCCGCCACTCCTCGGCCGAGAGCCCGGCGTCGCCCGGCTGGGTGGACCGGCCCAGGGTGATCACCGGCGGGTGCTCGAGGGCCAGGAGGATCTCGGGGCCTTCGCCCCGCAGCAGGGCCTCCCCGAGGCGCTTTTGGAGTTCCCATGCCTCCCGGAACCCCACCCGGCCGAGCCGGCGGACCTTCGGGTCGGTCATGCCGGCTCCGGCCGGATCCGGGCCACGACCTGGTCGGGGGCCACGTCGGCGCCGGCCTCGGCCAGCACCTCCACCACCACACCGTCCACCTCGGCCTCCACCTCGAACACGGCCTTGTCGGTTTCGACCTCGAACAGGACGTCGCCGTCCCGCACCCGGGCGCCCGGCTCCACGTGCCACGCCACGAGCACGGCCGTGCCCACGTCGTCCCCCAGCCGGGGTACCCTCACCTCCACCAGCGCGCTCATCCGATCTCCTCCTGACGAACCCGGAGCCCGGCCTCGATCGCCTGCGCCAGACGATCCGCGTCCCCCCGGAACCCGGCCGCCCTGAGGGTGGTCAGGAACTCCCGGTGGGGCCGACCGCGGCGATAGGCGGGCTCCCGGGGCGGATGGGGAAGATACCGGTCCACGAGGTCGAGGTCCATCTCCACGAGGAGGCTCGCCTGGTAGAGAAACCCGCCCCGCCGGGCGAAGGCGCTCGACCCGAGCACCTTGCGCTCGCCCGCGCAGAGGTCCCCCGTGCCCCGGGGAGCGAGGCGAAGGCCCGTCGCCCCTCCCGCGACCTCGGCCAGCACCTCCACGGTGCGGCGAAGGAGCCTCCCCACCCCCACGGGGCTCTCCAGGGGCCGGGACACACTCACCACCCAGCATCCGGGAGCGAGGACCACGGTGCCGCCCCCCCCGCGGCGGCGGTACACGGGCACCCGGTCGGCCCGGCACCGGTCGAGGAACACCTCGGCCTCGGGCCGGCCCGACCGGCCGAGCACCACGGCCACCTCGGTCACCGGCCACACCCGCACCCCCCCGCCCCGGGCCAGGACGTCGGCCGCCAGGAGGTCCTCGTCCCAGGCGATGGGCCGAACCCCGGGGGCCCCGGATCCCCTCACCCCGTCTCCCCCCGAAGGGCCTCGAGCTTCGCCACGAACTCCCCGGGGTCCTTGGGCGCCCCCTCCACCATGGCCCGCCCCGGCAGCCAGGCCCGCTCGATCCGAAGGCACAGGAACCGCAGCGCGGCCCGCCGGAGCCACGGGCCGAGGTCCCGGGGCGGCGGCTCCGGCGCCTCGGCGCCGTAGCCCCGGAGGAACGGTTCGGCGCGGGCCGGGTCCAGGCCCTTCCCCGCCCACGCCGCGTCCAGGAGCGTCACGGCCAGGTCGTAGGGGAGCGGCCCCCGGCCCGCCATGTGGAGGTCGAGAACGGCGCGCACCTCGGCCGCCCCGGGCGCAAAGAGCACGTTGTCCAAGAAAAGGTCGGCGTGCACGAGGCCCCAGGGCGCCGCGGTTTCGTCCACCCGCTCCTGGTAGGCGGCCTCGTCCCGCAGGAGGGCGGCCACCCCGGGCCGGCCCGCCTCGATCTCCCGGGCGAGACGCCGGGCCAGCGGCACGAGTTCGGCCGCCGCCTGGGGGCCCCCGCGGCTCACCGGAGCGCCCCGGCCCACCCGGTGGAGCCGGCCGAGGCACCGGCCCAGGGCCTCGAGCCGCTCGGGCCCCGGCCGAAGGTCCATCTCGCCTTCGACCCAGGGCACCACCACGGCGGGCCGGCCGCACACCTCGCCCACGTCCCCCACCGGCGCCGGGCAGGGCACGCCCCCGGCGGCGAGCGCCCGGGCCAACTCGGCCGTCTCCCGGGCCCGCCCCGGCGGCTCCCGCTCGAGCAGGGTCAGCACGTACCACCGCCCCCCGGCCCGCACCCGGTAGTTCGTGTTCTCGATGCCCTGCCCGATCGGCTCCATCCGTTCCAGGGCCCCCAGGCCCCGGGCCCGTAGGAACGCCTCGGCCTCTTCGGGGGGAACCGGGGTGTACACCGCCACCGGCTACCCTCCCCGTTCGGCCGCCGCGTTGGCGAGCCGGATCCAGGCCTCGGTCCCGAGGGCCTCGGCCCGTTCCCGCCCGGTGAGGCCGGCCGCCTCCAGGCACCCCGCCGGGTCGGCCACGGCCCCGGCCAGGGCGTTCCGGAGCATCTTCCGGCGCTGGCCGAACCCGGCCCGGACCACCCGCCACAGGGCGGCCTCGTCGGCCAGGGGAACCGCGGGCTCGGCGAGCACGTCGAGCCGGATCACCTGGCTCTCCACCTTGGGCGGGGGCGTGAACGCCCCGGGCCCCACCCGGAGCACGCTGCGCACCCGGCAGAAGGCCTGGGCGAGCACGCTCAGGCCCCCCCGGGCCCGGCTGCCCGGGGGGGCCAGGACCCGCTCGGCCACCTCCCGCTGGAGCATCACCGTGATCGACGAAAACGCCCGGCGGTCCTGGAGCAGCTTGGCCAGAAGGGGGCCGGAGATGTTGTAGGGCAGGTTTCCGGCGAGCCGAAAGCGCCCCCCGGCCCGTTCGGCCAGGGCCGGGTAATCCACCGCCAGGGCGTCGGCCTCCAGGACCTCCAGCCCCTCCCACCCGAGGGCCCGGAGCCGCTCCACCATCCGGGGGTCGGCCTCCACGGCCCACACCCGGGCGCCCGCGTCCAGGAGCGCCCGGGTGAGCCCGCCGGGCCCCGGCCCGATCTCGAGCACGCGCTCGCCCGGGGCCGCGCCCGCGGCCTCGGCGATCCGGCGGATCACCCCCCGGTCGTGGAGGAAGTGCTGGCCGAGGCCCTTTTTCGGGGGGGGAACCGAGGGGGCCGGGCTCACAGGTCCTCCAGATCCCAGGTGGGCACCGCGTCGAGGTCGGCGCCGGAGCGGTACCCCGTGAGGTAGCGGTGCAGTCCGGCCGCCGCCACCATGGCGGCGTTGTCGGTGCAAAGCCGGGGCCGGGGCACCACGAGGCGGATCCCCATCCGCCCGGCCAGATCCGCGGCCCGGGCCCGGAGCCGGCTGTTACAGGCCACCCCGCCGCACAGCACGAGGGTTTCGGCCCCGGTCTCCTCCACCGCCCGGCGGGCCTTGGCCAGGAGCACGTCCACCACGGCCTCCTGGAACGAGGCGCAGGTGTCCCGGAGTTCGGCCTCGGTGAGGCCCTTCAGGAACTTCTCCCGGTGGGTGCGAACCGCGGTCTTCAGGCCCGAGAAGGAAAAATCGAGGGACGGGTCCGCGAGCATGGGCCGGGGGAACCGGTACGCCTCCGGGTCGCCCTCCCGGGCCAGCCGGTCGATCACCACCCCGCCCGGGTAGCCCAGGCCCAGAAGCTTCGCCACCTTGTCGAAGGCCTCGCCGGCCGCGTCGTCGAGCGTCTGGCCCAGGAGCCGGTAGCCCCCCCGCCGAGGGCTCCAGTAGAGGGCCGTGTGGCCGCCCGATACCACGAGCCCCACGAAGGGGAACCCCACGTCGTGCTCCAGAAACGCGGCCGCCAGGTGGGCCTCCAGGTGGTTGACCCCCACGAGGGGGAGGCCCCGGGCCCAGGCCAGGGCCTTGGCGAACGAGAGCCCCACGAGGAGCGCCCCCACGAGGCCCGGCCCCCGGGTCGCGGCCACGGCGTCGAGGTCGGCGAGGTCCACCCCGGCCTCCTCGAGCGCCCGGCGCACCACGGGCACCACGGCCTCGATGTGGGCCCGGCAGGCCAGCTCGGGCACCACCCCGCCGTACTCGGCGTGGAGCGCGGCCTGGCTCGCCACCACGTCGGCAAGGAGGCCCCGCTCCCCGCGCAGCACGGCGGCGGCGGTCTCGTCGCAGGAGGTCTCGACGGCGAGAATCAACGGGTCGGAACGGCTCAAACGGGTCTCCTCGGGAGCGTTCGGCGGGGCGGCGAAGCGGTTGGCGACCCGGCCGCCCCCCTTCCCTGTCGCCTGAGTTCTGTCCTCTGACTCCTGACACCGGCGCGGGTTCATACCATCCCGCGGCCCGGGCGTCCAGGTCTGCCCCCTTGCATGGCATACATTTGTGTGCTTTACTTCTGCCGGGCGGCTCGGCCGCTTGGCGGCGTGGCGGGTCGGTTCCGGCTAGGCCCATCTCGCCGCCAAGGTCTGGGAACTCTCAGCCTCCCAGCTTTCCAGCCTTCTAGCCTTCCAGCCGACCAAGGAGCGTCCCATGGCCCCCACCCCGCCCGGTGAGACCCGGCAGAAGGTGTTCCGGTTCGTGCGCGACCGCATCCTCGCGGGCCACCCGCCCACGGTGCGGGAGGTGCAGGAGGCCCTGGGGTTCCGGTCGGTCCAGACGGCCCGCAAGCACCTGGAGCGGCTGGTGGCCGAGGGCCGGCTCGTGGTGACCCGGGGCAAGGCCCGGGGGTACCGCCTGCCCGGGTCCGCCACCCCCACCGTGCTCGTGCCGCTCCTCGGGCGGGTGCCGGCCGGCCCCACCGACACCGCCGTGGAGCACCTGGAGGGGTACCTGCCGGTGGAGGCCCGGGGGGAGGAACCCGAACTCTTCGCCCTGCGGGTGCGGGGCGACAGCATGGTGGGCGCCGGCATCCTGCCGGGCGACCTCGTGGTGGTCCGGCGCCAGGCCACGGCACGCACGGGCGACATCGTGGTGGCCCGGGTGGGCGACGAGGCCACCGTGAAGCGCCTCCGGCTCACCCGGGGCCGGGTGGAACTCCTGCCCGAAAACCCCCGGCACGAGCCCATCGTGCCCGACCCGGCCGAGGTGGAGATCCTGGGCAAGGTGATCGAGGTGCGTAGAAGGCTGGAGTAGGAGCGGCCGGCCTGGCTGGGAAGCCAGAAGGCGGGGACGCTGTGACGTGAGAACGTTGGGGCGTTAGGACGCCCCGTGCGGACGTCATCACGTCCGCACGCCCAGCCGCCCAGCCGCCTAGCCGCCCAGCCGCCCAACGGAGAATTCTATGTCCCTTGCCGCGCTTCGCTCGATTCCCGTGGTGCCCGCCTCGCGGCTCGGCCGGTCGGCCTCTCCGGCCGAGTGGAGCCTGGAGGGCCTGGCCGGCCGGGTGGTGGAGGTGTCGGGGTGGGCCCACCCCGCCCCCCTCACGGCGGCCGTGCTCCTCGTGCGCGACGCCCAGGCCCGGGGGGAGCCCGTGGCCTGGATCACCCCGGAGGAGAGCGCCTTCTACCCCCCGGACGCGGCCGAGGCCGGGGTGGACCTCGACGCCCTGGCCGTGGTGCGGGCCCCCGGCCTCCGGGAGGCCCTGCGGGCGGCCGACCATCTCCTCCGGTCCGGCGCCTTCGGCCTGGTGGTGCTCGACCTGGGGGACCGCCGGGACCTCACCCTGGCGGCCCAAACCCGCCTCGGGGGCCTCGCCCAGGAGCACGGCGCCGCCCTCGTGTGCCTCACCCGAAAGCCCGACGGGGCCCCCTCCCTGGGGTCGTTGGTGTCGCTTCGGGTGGGGGCCGGCCGGCGGCGGCTCGGGCCCGGCCGGTTCGTCTGCCGGGTGGAGGCGCTCAAGGACAAGCGCCGCGGCCCGGGCTGGGGAAAGGAGGTCCCCTGCCGTGCCCCGGACGGCCTACGTTGAGGTGCCGGACCTGCCCCTCCAGGTGCTCCTGCGGCGCCGGCCGGAGTGGGCGGGGCTTCCCGCGGCCGTGGTGGACCGCGACCGGCCCCAGGGCCGGGTGCTCTGGGCCAACGGCCCGGCCCGAGGGCGCGGGGTGGTGCCGGGCCTCCGGTACGCCTCGGCCCTGGCCCTGGCCCCGGACCTCCGGGCCGGGGAGGTGCCCCCGGCCGACCTGGAGGGGGCCCGGGCCGGGCTCCTCCGGGCCCTCCAGGGTCTCACCCCCGGGGTCGAACCCCATCCCGACCGGCCCGGGGGGTTCTGGCTCGACCCCCGGGGGCTCGGGCGCCTGGCCGGCCCGCCGGAGCGGTGGGCCCGGGCCGTGGCCCGGCGGGTCGGGGCCGAGGGGTTCCGGTGCCGGGTGGTGGCCGGCTTCACCCGGCTCGGCACCTTCGCGGCGGCCCAGCGGCCGGGGCCCGCCGGGGTCGTGGTGTTCCGGAATTCGGCCGAGGAGGAGGCCGTGGCCCGGCGGGTGCCCCTGGGGCGGCTCGGGCTTCCGCCCGGGGAGCGCGAGCGGCTCGCCCGCCTGGGGGTGCGCACCCTGGGGGGCCTCCTCGGGCTCCCGGCCGCGGACCTGGCCCGGCGCATCGGCCCCGGGGCAGCCGGGCTCCGGGCCTGGGCGGCCGCGGGGCCGGAGGGGTTCGCCCCGGAGCCCCTGCCCTCCCCGCTCGCGCGGCGGGCCCCCTTCGACCAGCCCGAGGGGAACCTCCACCGGCTCCTTTTCCGGGCCAAGGGGCTTTTGGACGAACTCCTGGCCGAGTTGGCCGAGCGGGGGGAGGCCCTGGCCGGGCTCACGGTGCGCCTGGGGCTCGAGGACGGGGCGGTGCGGGAGGAGCGGCTCCGGCCGGCCCGGCCCACCCTGGATACCCGCCAGGTGCTCAACCTCGTGCACCTGCGGCTCGAGGCCGGGGGGCTCGGGGGCGGGGTGGAAGACCTCGAACTCGAGGCCGAGCCCGCCCCGGCCACCCGGGAGCAGCTCCGGCTCTTTGCCGAGCGGCCCCGCCGCGACCCCCGGGCCGCGGCCCGGGCCCTGGCGCGGCTGCGGGCCGAACTGGGGGAGGACGCCGTGGTGCGGGCCCGGCTCCTCGACGGCCACCTGCCCGAGGCCCGGTTCGCCTGGGAGCCCCTGGGCGAACTCCCCCCGGCCCGGCCCCGGCCCGAGGCGGAGCCGGTGCTCGTGCGGCGGATTTTCTCCCGGCCCCGCCCCCTGCGGCCCCTGGGGCGCCACGACCCCGACGGCTGGGTGCTCCGGGGCGAGGCGGCCGGCCGGGTCGAGGCCCTCCACGGCCCCTACGAGGTGAGCGGCGGGTGGTGGCGCACCCCGATCCACCGGGAGTACCACTTCGCCGAACTCTCCACCGGCGAGGTGCTCTGGATCTACTACGACCGGTTCCGGCGGCGGTGGTTCTGGCAGGGGGAGGTGGAGTGAGGGGCCACGAAACCCGATTGCGGGCGGTTCACCGCCTCCGGGCGCCCCCTTTGGACTTGACATCCGAGAGCCGGCGGAAGTATTTTTTGTTTTATATAAAAAACATTGTTCTGTATACACAACTAACCCGGGGACCCGGCAGGCCGAAGCCCCTTCCCCGTCCACGGGGGGCCGTGCAACCCCATGACCCCATCCCCTTCCTCCTACACCCGCCGCGTCCCGGCCGTGGACCAGGCCGTCCAGCTCCTTTTCTGCCTAGCCGCCCATCCCGGTCTGCCCCTCACGGAGCTCTGCCAGCGGGTGGGTATCCACAAGAGCAAGGGGCTCGCCATCCTCAACACCCTGGCCGCCAGGGGGCTCGTGATCCGCAACGAGACCTCCAAAACCTACGCCCTGGGCCCGGCGCTCCTCGCCCTGTCCCGAAGCGTTCTCGATCACTCGGAGATCCGCACCCTGGCCGCCCCCTACCTGGAACCCCTCAGCCGGGACACCGGGGGCTCGGCGTTCCTGGGCCTGCGGGTCGGCGACCGGATGTTCGTGGTGGCGAGGGCCGAGGCGCCCTCCGGCATCGGGGTCACGATCCGGGTGGGGCACGGGTATCCCCTGACCTGGGGCGCCCACGGGAAGGTCCTGGCCGCCTTCGCCCCCGGGGAGGAGCGGCGGCGGATCCTCGGAGCGCCCGTGCTCCACTTCTACGGGGCCCAGCCGCGGGAACGGGTGGACCTCGCCGGCCTCGAGGCCGAGCTCGCGGCCTGCCGCACAGCCGGCTATGCCGTGGACCCCGGCCGCGTCCAGCCCGGCATCGCGGCCGTGGCCGCGCCGGTTTTCGGTTCCGGGGCCGCCCCGGTGGGCTGCGTGATCCTCGTGGGCCCGTTCCCGGCGGATCGGGCCGAAGCGTTCGGCCCGCGGGTCAGCGAGACGGCCCAAGAACTCGGCCGGGCCCTGGGGCCGGTGCTGGAAGCCCTCGGCCGGAGGGAAACCGAAGATGCCCCTTCCCCCGGCGCCTGAAAGGACCCGCGGGCCGGCCGGAGGCGGCATCGGGCCTGCGCGCCGCCCGGCGTTCCGGCAGGCCCCGGGCACGACCCCGGAGCGGAACCCACCGGACTTCCCTTACGCGAGGAGGATCCCATGAGCACGTTTCGGCCCCACCAGGTGAACCGGGAAATGGAGGTGTACGGGTACGACCGGGTGGTCCGCAGCCACTGCCGCATGTGCCACGGGGGCTGCGGGGTGCTCGTGTACTGCCGGGGCGACCGGGCCGTGAAGATCGCGGGCGATCCCGACTGCCCCATCAGCCGGGGAGCCCTGTGCCCCAAGGGGATCGGCTCGCTCCAACTCGCCTACCACCCCCAACGCCTCACCCAGCCCCTGCGCCGGGTGGGCCCCAAGGGCAGCGGCCGGTGGGAGCGGATCTCCTGGGACGACGCCCTCGACGCCATCGCCGAGAAGATGCTCCGGTTCAAAGAGACCCACGGTGCCGAGTCGGTGGTGTTGGGCTACGGCACCGGCCGGGAAAACGAGGCCGTGATCTACCGGTTCGCCAACACCTTCGGCACCCCCAACGTGCTTACGGCCGGCCATTTCTGCTACGGCCCCCGCATTGCCACCGGCCTCATCACCTGCGGCGGCGTGCCCGTGGTGGACTACGAGAACCGCCCCCGATGCCTCGTCCTTTGGGGCAACAACCCGGTCATCTCCAACCCCGACGAATACAAGGGCGAGTCGTTTTCCCGGGCCCTCGACGAGGGGGCCAAGCTGATCGTGGTGGATCCCCGCCTCACGCGGGCCGCGGCCCGGGCCGACCTGTGGCTTCCGCTGCGGCCGGGCACCGACACCGCCCTGGCCCTCGGCCTGGCCCAGGTCATCGTGGAGGAGGGCCTCTACGACCGGGAGTTCGTGGAGCGGTACGTCCATGGCTGGGAGCCGTTCGTGGAGCGGGTGCGGCAGTATCCGCCCGAACGGGTGGAGGAGATCACCGGGGTGCCCCGCCGCACGGTCGTGGACGCCGCCCGGTTGTTCGCCACCACCAAGCCCGCGGCCATCCAGTGGGGGGTGGCGATCGAACAACAGAACACCTGCGCCGACAACAACCGCGCCCTCATGGCCCTGATGGCGATCACCGGCAACATCGACGTGCCCGGCGGCCAGGTACTGTTTCGGCCGCCGCCGGTGCGCTCGGTGAGTGAGTTCGGGGCCCACAAGCTCCTCCCGCCCGAGCAGCGGGCCAAGCGGCTCGGGCGGGATCGGTTCCGGCTGGCCGACCATTTCGCCATCATCACGCCCAAGGCCGTGTGGGACGCCGTGCTCACCGGGCAACCCTATCCGGTCAAGATGCTCTTCTTCATCAGCTCGAACCCGCTGCTCACCCGGGCGCAGGCCGGGGAGGTGCGTCGGGCCCTAGAAGCCGTGGAGTTCATGGCCGTGGCCGACTTCTTCCTCACCCCCACGGCGGAACTGGCCGACATCGTCCTACCCGCGGCCACCTGGCTCGAGATGGATTACATCGGCGACTACTGGAAACGCCACGGCTACCTGGTGGCGCGCCGGAAGGTCATCCAGGTGGGCGAGTGCCGCTCGGACCACGAGATGCTCAACGACCTCGCCCACCGGGTGGGCCTGGGGCACCTGTGGTGGGACTCGTTCGAGCAGGCCCTCGACCACATCCTGGAACCCATAGGGATCACGTTCCGGGAGTTTCTGCGCATGGAACACGTGCGGGGCGAGGTGCGCTACCGCAAATATCGGCAGAGCGGCTTTTCGACCCCCACGGGCAAGTTCGAACTCGCCTCCACCCTGCTCGAGAGGTGGGGGTACGACCCGCTGCCCCAGTACCGGGAGCCGCCCGAAAGCCCCGTGAGCACCCCCGACCTGGCCCGGGAGTTCCCGTACATCCTGATCACCGGGGCCCGGCTCCCGGGGTTCTTCCACACGGAAAACCGGCAACTCCCGGGGATGCGGGAACTCCACCCGGATCCGCAGGTGGAGATCCACCCCGACACCGCCGCCAAGGAGGGGATCGCCGAGGGGCAGTGGGTGGAGATCTCGTCGCCCCGGGGCCGGTGCCGCCAGAGGGCCAAGATCACCGCAGCGGTGCCGCCCCACGTGGTGGCGGCCCAACACGCGTGGTGGTTTCCCGAGGAGGGCGACCCCGGCCACGGCTGGGACCGGGCCAACGTGAACCTCCTCACCGACAACCGCTACGAGGCCTGCGACCCGGCCATGGGCGCCACGCCCGTGCGCACCCTGCTCTGCCGCATCGCCCCCGTTCCGGAGGAGGGAGGACCGTGATGAACCGGTTTCGGCTTTGGATCGACGAGGACCGCTGTTGGGGGTGCCTGGCGTGCGAGGCGGCCTGCAAGCAGGAAAACCCGGCCCCCTTCGGGGTGAAGCGGCTGCGGATCGTGGAGGACGGCCCCCGGCGCGTGGGGGACCGGTGGGAGTTCCGGTTTGCGGCCCGACGATGCCTGCACTGCGACGACCCGCCCTGCGCCAAAGCGTGTCCTACCGGGGCCATCGTTCACCGACCGGACGGGGTGGTGGTGCTCGACGAGGAGAACTGCTCCGGGTGCCGGGCCTGCCAGGAGGCGTGCCCCTTCGACGCCGTGGCGTTCGATCCGGAGCGCGGCGTGGCCGTGAAGTGTAACCTCTGCCATCACCGCCTCGACGCCGGGCTCCTGCCGGCCTGCGCGGAACCCGTGTGCCTGGCCCGGTGCATCCGGCTGGAGGCGACGGACCCAGCGTGAACGCCCCGGGGATCCGAGGGCTTCCGGCCTGACGAGGCCGTTCCCATGGTTCCCGCCCTGTGGTGCAAGAGCAACTACTCGTTCCTCGAGGGGGCGAGCCACCCCGAGGAACTCGTGGAGCGGGCCCAGGAGCTGGGGCTCTCGGCCCTGGCCCTCACCGACCGCGACGGGGTGTACGGCGCGGTGCGGGCCCACGTGCGGGCCCGGGAGCTGGGGGTGAGGCTCCTCGTGGGCGCCGAGGTCACGGTGGCCGACGCCGAGGACGCCCCGGCCTCCACCATCGTGCTCCTGGCCCAGGACCGGGGAGGCTACGCCCGCCTGTGCCGGCTCCTCACCCGGGGCCGGCTCCGGAGCCCCAAGGGCGCCTCCCGGGTCACCTGGGACGAGGTGTGCGACCACGCCCCGGGGCTCCTGGCCCTGTGGGGCGGGGACCGGAGCCTGCTAACGGCCCCCGAAGAGCCCGGGGCCGTGGCCCGGCGCCTCCGGGAGGCCTTCGGCGACCGGCTCTACGCGCTCGCGGCCCGCCACCGCCGGGCCGAGGAGGTGGCCGCCGAGGCCCGCCTCCGGGAGCGGGCCGAGCGCTGGGGGATCCCGGTGGCGGCCGCGGGGGAGGTGCTCTACCACGCCCCCGACCGCCGGCCCCTCCAGGACGTGCTCACGGCCATCCGTCACCGCACGGCCGTGGCGGCCCTGGGCCGGCGGCTCCGGCCCAACGCCAACCACGCCCTGCCCCCGCCCCACCGCCTCGAGGCCCTGTTCGCCGACGACCCGGCCGCCCTGGCCCGGGCCCGGGAGGTGGCCGAGCGGTGCACCTTCACCCTCGCGGAACTCCGGTACCGGTACCCGGCCGAGGCCCTGCCCGACGGCACCACCACCGGCGACCTCCTGCGGCGGCTCACATGGGAAGGGGCCCGGGAGCGGTTCGGCGGCCGGGTGCCCCCCCGGGTGGCCGAGCAGATCGACCGGGAACTCGCCCTGATCGACGAACTCGACTACGCCGGGTACTTCCTCACCATGTGGGAGATCGTCCGGTTCTGCCGGGAGCGGGGCATCCTGTGCCAGGGCCGGGGCTCGGCCGCCAACTCGGCCGTGTGCTACTGCCTGGGCATCACGGCCGTGGACCCCACCCGGGTGGACCTTTTGTTCGAGCGGTTCCTCTCGCGGGAGCGGGCCGAACCGCCCGACATCGACCTCGACATCATGCACGAGCGCCGCGAGGAGGTGATCCGCCACGTCTACGAGCGCTACGGCCGGGACCGGGCGGCCATGGTGGCCAACGTGATCCGGTACCGGGTGCGCTCGGCCGTGCGCGACGTGGGCAAGGCCCTGGGGCTTTCGGAGACCGTGCTCGACCGGGCGGCCAAGGCCCTGGGGTACCGGCCCGGGTCGGCGGCCGACTTCTGGGGCCTGACCGGGCTCGACCCCCGAAACCCGGTCCACGACCACCTGTGCCGGTTCGTCCTGGAGATCCAGGACTTCCCCCGCCACCTCTCGATCCACCCCGGGGGGTTCCTGCTCGGCCACGAGCCCGTGTGCGACCTCGTCCCCATCGAGCCGGCCACCAAACCCGGCCGCACCGTGATCCAGTGGGACAAGGACGACCTGGAGGACCTGGGGCTGTTCAAGGTGGACCTCCTGGGCCTCGGGGCCCTGACCCAGCTCGACCGGGCCTTCCGGCTGGTGCGGGAGCACTACGGGGTCGAACTCTCCATGGACCGGATCCCCCCCGACGACCCGGCCACCTTCGACATGATCTGCCGGGCCGACACCGTGGGGGTGTTCCAGATCGAGAGCCGGGCCCAGATGGCCATGCTGCCCCGGCTGCGGCCCCGCTCGTACTACGACCTCGTGATCCAGGTGGCCATCGTGCGGCCCGGGCCCATCACCGGCGGCATGGTCCACCCCTACCTGCGCCGGCGCCAGGGCCTGGAGCCGGTGACCTTCCCCCACCCCAGCCTCGAGCCCGTGCTCGCCAAGACCCTGGGGGTGCCGCTCTTCCAGGAGCAGGTCATGCGGCTTGCGATGGTGGCGGCCGACTACACCCCGGGCGAGGCCGACCAACTTCGGCGCGACATGGCCGCCTGGCGGAAGACCGGCCGGATCGAGCGGCACCGCGACCGGCTGGTGGGCCGCATGGCGGCCAAGGGCATCCCCCGGGAGTTCGCCGAGCGGGTGTTCGAGCAGATCCGGGGATTCGGGGAGTACGGGTTCCCCGAAAGCCACGCGGCGAGCTTCGCCCTCATCGCCTACGCCACGGCCTGGCTCCGGTGCCACTATCCCGACGTGTTCCTCTGCGCCCTTCTGAACGCCCAGCCCATGGGGTTCTACCACCCGGCCACCCTCGTGGAGGACGCCCGGCGCCACGGGGTGGAGGTGCGGGGGGTGTGCGTGAACGAAAGCGAGTGGGATTGCGCACTTCAGGAGTCAGAGGACAGAAGACAGAGGACAGGGGACGGGGAGGCCCCGCCCCCCGCCGGGAGCCCCGGCGGGGGCCGAGAGGAGGGGAAGCCCAAACCCACCACGGTCCGAGCTTCGTCGACCGACCCATCCCCGCAAGAGGCCCCGGAGGGCCTTCCGGAGCCGGACCCTGTCCTCTGTCCTCCGACTTCTGACTCCCGATACGCCGTGCGGCTGGGGCTTCGGTACGTGAAGGGGCTTTCGTTCCGGCGGGACTGGCCCCGGATCCGGGAGGCCCGGCGTGGGGGGCCGTTTCGGTCGGTGGACGACTTCGCCCGGCGCACCGGGCTCGACCGGGGCGCCCTCGACCGCCTCGCCGAGGCCGGGGCGTTCGAGGGCTTGGAGCCCGACCGCCGCCGGGCCCTGTGGCGGGTCGGGGCGCCCCGGGATCCCCTGCCGCTCGCGGAACCCGCGCCCCCCGAGCGGCTGCCGGCGCTCTCCCCCTTCGCCGAGGTGGTGTGGGACTACGGGGCCACGGGCCTAAGCCCCCGGGGGCACCCCCTGGAGGCCTTCCGACCGGCCCTGGCGGCCCGGGGCATCCCGTGCGCCCGGGAGGTGGCCGCCCTCCCGGCCGGCGCCCGCACCCGGTACGCCGGCCTCGTGATCTGCCGGCAGCGGCCCGGCACGGCCGCGGGGACCACGTTCTTCACCCTGGAGGACGAAACCGGGTTCGTGAACGTGGTGGTGTGGAAGCGGGTGTTCGACCGCCACCCCCGCTTGGCCCGCACGGCCGCGCTCTTGGGGGTGACGGGCCGGATCGAGGCCCAGGACGGGGTAGTCCACCTCGTGGCCGAGGCCCTCTGGGAACCCCGCCTCCCCCGCCCCACGGCCCCCCCGAGCCGGGACTTCCGGTGAGGGCCCGGCGGACCGCCAGGCAACCCGTTTGCGAAACCAGACAGGCCGCCCCTCGGCCACGGACCGCGTCTCGGATATGGGAGGAGATATGGGAGCGCCGCCCGTGCCAGGTGCCAGGAGACAGACGACAGAAGACAGGGGTTCTCTGACATCTGACCTCTGAATTCTGCCCCCTGATACGGCAGCCGCCCCCACAGGGTGGGACGAGCTGAGACGCCGGAATCACAGGGGGTTTTGTCTCCTCGCGTCCCAGCATCCCAGCGTCCTAGCGTCCTAGCGGAAATCACTTGGACGCCCCCGCCCGGTCAGTTCTCTGCGAGGCCCAGTTCCGCGAGCACCAAGGCCCGGAGATCCTGCGGCAGGTCCAAGGCCTCCACCGCCTCGGCCGTGGGGGTGCCGTAGCCGCCGAGCCAGCCGTTCAGGCGCGCCGCGGCCGTGGAGTCGGCGGCCGCGTCCTCGCCCCCGAAGTGCTCCACCAGGGCCCGCCACAGCCGCCCCCGGCTCCGCAGGACGTACTTCTGGTGGTAGGCCTCCGCCCGGTAGAACGGCCCGGCCGGCTCGAGGGCCGTGCGCACGGGCCCGCCCAGGCGCCCCTCCACCTCCCGGAGGCTCTCCCGGGCCGCCCGTTCCTGCTCGGGGGTGTGGTAGAAGAGCGCGTTTCGGTACTGGCGCGACCAGGGCCGGCTCCGGGGGTCGTGGGCGTCCCAGAACACGGCCAGGAGGTCCCGGTAGGAAACCTT
Organism: Deferrisoma palaeochoriense; assembly: GCF_054656955.1. Lineage (NCBI taxonomy): Bacteria > Pseudomonadati > Thermodesulfobacteriota > Deferrisomatia > Deferrisomatales > Deferrisomataceae > Deferrisoma > Deferrisoma palaeochoriense. The sequence continues at coordinate 76,008 of NZ_BAAHXI010000001.1, read as the reverse complement.
GGTCGGGTCGTACACCACCCGCACGGCCTCGCTGTGGTCGCCGATGGACCGGTAGGTGGGGGAAGGAGTGGTGCCGCCCGCGTACCCCGCCGTGACCCGAAGCACGCCGTCGATACTCCCGAACCGGGAGTCCACGCCCCAGAATCACCCCAGGGCGAAGGTGGCCGCCTCGGCCGGCACCCCGCCCGACCCGGGGATGGCCTCCTTCGGATTTGTCGAAACCACGCGCGCCGTCTCCATGTTTCCTTCTCCCGGATCGGGGGGCTCCACCGAGGGGCAGGCCGCGCCCGCGGCCCAGGCGGCCACTGCCCCCAGGACCCACGCGGCCGCAACCCCCGCACAAAGGGTTCGGTTCATGTCTACTCCCCCCTCGGAAGCGGCGCAAACGCGAGGGCCGCCGAGTTGATGCAGTACCGAAGCCCGGTGGGCGCCGGCCCGTCCGGGAACACGTGCCCGAGGTGTCCCCCGCACCGGGCGCAGTGCACCTCCGTGCGCACCATGAAAAACTTGCGGTCCTCCTTGGTGCCCACGTTCTCCTCGGCCACGGGCCGCCAGAAACTGGGCCACCCGGTGCCCGAGTCGAATTTGTGCTCCGAGAGGAACAGGTCGGTGCCGCACCCCGCGCACCGGTACACGCCCGTTTCGTGGTGGTCCCAGTACGCGCCGGTGAACGCCCGCTCGGTGCCCTCCTGCCGGAGCACCCGGTACTGCTCGGGGGTGAGCCGCTCCCGCCAGTCGGCATCGGAGAGGCGAACCGGCTCGGCCTCCACGTACCCGCCCTTCTCCACCGAATAGATCCGCATCGTTTGGCTTCCTTTCTCCCCCGCCCATCCGGCCGCAACCGTGATCCCCACGACCACGACCGCGCCCCAGACCCTCGTCAACGCTCTTGATTGGCGCATGCCCTCGTCTCCTTTGTCGGGCCGCCGGCTTCCGGCTTACACCGGCGGCCCGACGCTACACGATCACCGTAGGCGCTCCACCTCGACCCATCCCACCGGGGCCAGAAACCGGTGGGAGGCGTCGAGGGCCGATCCGGCCAGCCCTTCCGCCGCGGTCACCACCCCGGGGTGCACCCGCACGCCACCGCCGGCCTCGCGCTCCGGGTTGTACCCCTCCCCACCCCCGGCGGGCCCCGGGATCGTCTCCGCCGTTTCGGTGTTCGTCTCGGTGCCGGCGTCGTAGGGGATCAACTCCGCCCGGGCCACACCGCCCACCGGGAGGTTGCCCGCGGCCACCCGGGCGGCCGCGAACCCGTCGTTCGTGTTGACCAGCATCCCCGCCACGTCGACCGCCAGATCGGCGGACACCTCGACCGACCGCGTGACGGTCCACGACGCCCCCGGCGCCACGGCCGAGGCGGCCGCCACCCGGTCCACGACGGCCGGATTCCCCGCCGCCTCGGCGAGGAGGGCCGCCCCGTCCCCCGCCTCGGCCAGCCGCTCCAGCCCATCGGACGCCGTCTCCCCCACGGCCCACGGCTCGTACCCGGCCTGGTGAACGATCGCCACCGGCGGCGAGAGGGGCTGGCGGTTCGTGGCGTTGATCACGGTGATCCGGTACTCGGCCCGCCGCGGGCCGTCGCCGTCGTCGCCGCCGCACCCCGTGAGCCCCACCGCCCCGGAGAGGGCGGCAAACACCGAAAACGTCCACAACACGGTTCGCATGGCGCCCCTCCTATCGGACCGTGATCCGCACGGCGGCCACCGGGTTGAGCCACCGGTGGACCGCCGGATCCAGATCGCTCGGGCCGCCGTCGGGGTCCGTGTCGCCGAGGGTCCCCCGGTGGACGTGGACCGTGGGGTTGGCATCGGCGCCGGCGGCCCCCGTGGCCCCCTCGCCCGCGTGCTCCCCCGGGTCGGCCGGGATGCCCGGCTCCCCCGGGGCCCCGCCCCCCGTGATCCGCTCGTCGTTCGCCTCGGTCCCGGCGTCGTAGAGGTTGAGGGTCAGCCGGTACTCCCCCGGCTCGGCCGGGATCGGCCACCGGTCCAACCCGACAAACCCGTCGTTCGTGGGCAGGGCCATGGCCACGATCGAAAGGAACCCGTGACCGCCCGCCCCGGTGTCGAGCCGGGCCGTGGCCGTTTCGCCGGGGCCCAGAAGCCCGCCCGCCGGGTCGGCCACGGTGTCGGCGTCCGCGCCGCCCAGGTCCGCCAGAAGGCCCGTAAGATCCCCTCCCTCGGCCATCGCCCGAAGGCTCCCGGAGGCCGGCTGCCCCACCTCGAACAGGAACTCGTCCGCCCCGTGGGCCGTCACCAGAAGGGGGGTGAAATACACGCCATGGGTCGCGTTGGTGACCTCCACGGTCACCTCCGCCGCCACGGCTCCGCCGGCGAACCAGCCCAGGATCGCCACCGCACCCACCAGTCCTCGTCGCATGCCGTCCTCCTTCGCCCCTCGGGCGTCTTGGGGAAACCCACCGTGGGGACAAAGGTAGCGGGGAAAGATCCCGTGCTTGTCCGGAAATCCTAACGATTTCGTCACGGGGTGGAATTCGGCCCGGGGCGGGCCGGTGCGGGGGCCTCAGGCCTCGGGCGAAGGCGGCGGCTCGGGCAGGGTGAAGGAGAACTCGGCGCCCCCCTCGGGCCGGTTCCGGGCGGACACGGTGCCCCCGTGGAGGGCCGCGACCCGCCGTACGATGGCGAGCCCCAGGCCGTGGCCGTCCCCGGCTTCCGGCCGGCCCCGAAACCGCCGCTCGAACACGTGGGGCAGGTCTTCGGGGGGCACCCCGGGGCCCTCGTCGCAGACCGAGGTCTCCACCCACCCCGGGCGGACCCGGCGGAACCGCACCGTCACGCGGCCTCCGGAGGGGCTGTGGCGGGCCGCGTTGTGCAGGAGGTTCTCCACCGCCCGCTCCACGAGCCCGAGGTCGGCGCGCACGAACAGGGGCTCCTCCGGCGGTTCGACCCGCACCTCGACCCCGCGGGACCGCGCCACGCCGGCGAAGGACTGCACCGCGTCCTGCACGAGTTCCTCCAGGGGAAATGTCTCGGGGGAGGGGGCCGCGTCGGGGGCGTCGAGCCGGGCGAGGGCCATGAGTTCGTCCACCAGGCGCGCGAGCCTTCGGCCGGCCGCGAGGGCCTCGGCGAGATGCCCGGATCCCTCCGCCCCCTCCCGGACGCCCTTTCGGGCCGCGGTTTCCAGATGGGCCAGCAGGGACGCGAGCGGGGTGCGAAGATCGTGGGAGATCCCCTCGATGAGGGCGCGCCGCTCCTCGTCGGCCCGGCGGATCCGGGCCATCTGGTCGGCGATCCGTTCGCGCATGCGGTCGAAGGCCGCCGCGAGCGCCCGCAGTTCGTCGCCGTCCTCCCTGGGATCGACCGTTTCCCCGGCCTCCCGTTGGAAGGCCTCGACGCGGCGGCGAAGATCGCGCACCGGCCGGGTCACCCAGAAGAACCCGAGGAGCCCCAGCGCGAACACCGCCACGAGGAGCCCCGCCGTGTTGAGCAAAACCAGCCGGGCCACGTAGCTTCCGCGAAACAGTTCGAGGGCCCCCCGGTAGGGCTCCCCGGCCAGGACCACGTACAGGTACCCCCGCAGCTCCCCGTCGGCCCGCACCTCCGCCGCCGAGAACAGCGCCCGTTGCCCGGGGGCCCGGGGGTTGTCGCCCCACACGGGTCCTTCCCCGGTTCCCGCGAGAAACCGCCGGACCGGTCCGAGGTCGATCGCCTCGAGCCGCACCCTGCCGGGCGGCGCCGAATAGGCCAGCAGCCGGCCCCGGGGGTCGGTGAGGTACACCTCGATCGAGGGGTTCACCTGCATGAGGGTGTGGAAGATCTCCCGGAGCCGGTCCTCCCCCACGGCGCCCCCCGCGCCGATCAGGCCGTCGGACACGAACCGGCGGGCCAGGTCCCGGTGGAGCCGGTAATGGGCGTCGGTGAGATACCGCCGGGTTGCCCAGAGGGTGGTGGCCACCGAGGCGACGGCCACCAGGGCCAGGAGGCCCGCCAGCACGGCGGCCAGCCGGGCGTACAGGGTGCGGAACACCTTCACCGTGCCCCCCCGTCCTCGTCGTCCGGGAACGTGTAGCCCACGCCCCACACCGTGCGCACGTAGCGGGGTCGCCGGGGGTCGTCCTCGATCTTGGCCCGCAGCCGGTTGATGTGGGAGTTGACCGTGTGTTCATACCCCTCGTGGCCGTACCCCCACACCGCCTCCAGGAGCTGGGCCCTCGTGAACACCCGGCCCGGATACCGGGCCAGGTGGAGGAGCAGGTCGAACTCGGTGGCCGTGAGGGCCACGGAGCGCCCCTCCACCCAGACCCGGCGCCGGGCCGGGTCGATCCGCAGCCCGCGGCGCTCCATGGGCGCCTCCTCGGCCGGGTCGGCCGACACGGCCCGCTCGGCCCGGCGCAGGAGGGCCCGGACCCGGGCCACGAGTTCCCGCACCCCGAAGGGCTTCGTCAGATAGTCGTCGGCGCCGAGTTCCAGCCCCAGCACCCGGTCGGGCTCCGACCCCCGGGCCGTGAGCACCAGCACCGGCACCGCATTCCCCCGCGCCCGCAGATCGCGGCACAGATCGAGCCCGTCGCCGTCGGGCAGGGAGAGGTCGAGCACGATCAGGTCCACCCGCCCGGCCCGCAGCCGGGCCCGGGCCTCGGCCAGCGTGCCGGCCCGCTCCGCCTCGAACCCGAAGTCCCGCAGGTTCTCCGCCACCACCCCGGCGATGCCGGGGTCGTCCTCCACCACCAGGATCCGCCTTGCCACCTCGTCGATCCCTCCTTCGGCCGGATTCGCCCCGGCGCACGGCTTGCCCCGGGGCCGGGTCCTGGCATCCTACCGGAACGCTCCCGCTTCGCCAGGAGAAGACGCCATGCAATCCACCGCCGTCCGGTTCCCCGGCCCCGGCGGGGCCGAACTCGCGGGCCGGCTCGACCGGCCCGAGCACGGCCCGCCCCGGGCCACGGCCCTGTTCGCCCACTGTTTCACCTGCGGCAAGGACCTCAAGGGGCCCGTGCACCTGGCGCGGGCCCTGACCGAACGGGGCATCGCGGTGCTGCGCTTCGACTTCGCGGGTCTCGGGGAGAGCACCGGGGCGTTCGCCCGGACGACCCTGGCCGGGAACCTGGCCGACCTCCGGGCCGCGGCCCGGTTCCTGGAGGCCCGGGAGGGGGGGCCCCACCTGCTCGTGGGCCACTCCCTGGGAGGCACGGCGGCGCTCCTGGTGGCGGGGGACCTCCCGGCGGTGCGCGCCGTGGTGACCCTCGGGGCCCCGGCCGACCCGCTCCACGCCACAAAGCACCTGGTGCCCACCGAGGGCCCGGCGTTCCGGATCGAGGGCCGCCCCTACACCCTGGACCCGGGGTTCGTGGAGGACCTGCGCCGCCACGACGTGGCCTCGGCCGCCCGGGCCCTCGGCCGGGCGCTCCTCGTGCTCCACAGCCCCCTCGACCGGGTGGTGGGCCTGGAGCACGCGGCGCGCCTCTACCAGGCCGCCCGGCATCCCAAGAGCTTCGTGAGCCTGGACACGGCCGACCACCTGCTTTCCGCGCCGGCCGACGCCCGGTACGCCGCCGGGGTCATCGCGGCCTGGGCCGAGCGCTACCTGCCCGAGGCGGCCGGGCCCGGCCCGGAGCCCGCGGCGGTCACGGTGCGCACCGCGGCCGGGGGGTTTCGCACGGAGATCGCCGCCGGTGCCCACACCTTGGTGGCCGACGAGCCCCGCTCCGTCGGGGGCACCGAGGAGGGGCCGTCGCCCTACGACCTTCTCCTGGCCGCCCTCGGGGCCTGCACCACCATGACCGTGCAGATGTACGCCCGGCGCAAGGGCTGGCCGCTGGCCGAGGCGGTGGCCCGGCTGCGCCACGAGCGGATCCACGCCAAGGACTGCGAGGGGTGCGGGGACGGGGGCGGAGGGATGCTCGACCGGGTGGAGCGGGTGGTGGAACTCGTGGGGGAGGGCCTCAGTGCCGACCAGCGCGCGCGGCTCTTGGAGATCGCGAACCGCTGCCCGGTCCACCGCACTTTGACCCGGGGGGTCCAGGTCGAAACCCGGGAAGGCGGGGAGTGAGGGCGGTTGGGACGCGAGGACGCCGGGACCTTGGGATGCGGGGACGCGGGGGCCCGGGAGGCGGGACACCTCCCCGCGGGATCCCGGCCTCAGGCGCTCGCCAGGGAATCGCCCTCGGTCTGGGGGGCCCAGAGCCGGGTGCGGTTCCGCCCCCCCTGCTTGGCCTCGTAGAGGGCGTGGTCGGCCCGCTCCAGGAGCTCCTCGGCCGACTCGGCGCCCCCGGGCCACCAGGCGCCCCCGATGCTCACCGTGAGCTTCCCCCCCGGCACGGCATCCTCCCCCGGGAACCGGGTGCGGGTCACGGCCTTCCGCAGCTTCTCGGCGGCCGCGTGGGCGCCCTCCCGGCTCGTCTGGGGCAGGATCACCACGAACTCCTCGCCCCCGTACCGGGCCACGGTGTCGATGCCCCGGGTGTTGCGGGTGAGAAGCTCCGCGAGCTTCCGAAGGGCCGCGTCGCCTGTGAGGTGGTCGTTGCCGTCGTTGAGGCGCTTGAAATGGTCGATGTCGATCACCAGGAGGGCCAGGGGGATCCGGTGGCGGGTGGCGTGGTTCCACTCGGCCTGAAGCCGCTCCTGGAAATAGCGGCGGTTGAAGAGCCCCGTGAGCTCGTCGCGCACCGAGAGGTCGCGCATGGCCTGGTAGAGCCTGGCGTTCTCCAGGGCGATGGCCGCGGTGTCGGCGAAGATCCGCAGAAGATCCACCTCGTGGTCCGGAATCGGGGAAGCGCCCCCGGCCGCCAGGAACCCCACCACCCGGTCCCGGGCCCGCATGGGGACGACCACGAGATCCCCGGCTTCGCCCCGCTCCCGGACCTCCTCCCCCCGAAGCACCCGGGCCGTCCAGGGGCCCGGCGCGTCCTCCACCTCCCGGGGCCCGGTCCCGTCCACCACGGCCAGCCCGCCCGGCGCACGGCCCCACAACCCGATCCGCACCGGGCGGCCGCCGAACACCTCCCCCAGCCGGGCCCCCAGGCGGTCCACGACCTCCTGGGGCTCAAGGGATGCCGCGAGATCCTGGGCCAGTCGGCTCACGGCCTGGAGCTCCCGGTTTCGCCGCTCCAACTCCTCCTTTTCCCGGCGCAACTGCTCGGCCTGGGCCTCGAGGGTACGGTTCAGCTCCAGGATCTCGCGAAACGCCTCCCGGTTCTCCAGGGCCTCGGCCAAGGCCCGCAGAAACTCCTCGGGGGCGAGCGGTTCCTCCAGGTACTCGTAGGCGCCGCTTTTCAGGTAGACCAGGGCCTCACGGGGATCGGGCGCCGGCGTCACGGGCAGGAACGTGGCCTCGGGGGCCCGTTCCCGCAGCCGGCCCAACGCGTCCTCGGGCGACGGCGCCTCCAACGCGTCCACCCGGAAGGCCACCACGTCCCAATCCCCTGCGGGCGCCCGGTCCAGGGTGTCGGCGCGGCTCACGGTGAGGGTGAATCCCCCCACCGCCGTCCCGCTCGGGGGGATCCAGGACCGCTCGGGGCCGATGACGAGGAGGGTCCGGACCACGGCGCTCATCCCGTGGCCGCGGGAGGCAAGATACCGATCTCGCGGATCTCTTTGAGCTTGCGCTCGATCTGGCCGATGACCTCGGCCAACCGCTCCCGCTCCCGCTCGTCCTCCAGGATCTCCGCCTCCTGGAGCGCCCGGCGCTTCTTCTCCAGAAGGGATTGGAGCTTCAGGAACGTCTTGCGGAGATCCCGGTTGATCTCCTCGAGTTCCTCCCTCAGGCTGGCTCCCTGTGCCACGGAAAACCTCCTTTCGGCGGACGGGTCGCGGTTCCCGGCGGAGGCCCCCTCTCCCACCGGCCGGGAGCGCCCCAAACCCTAACATAGCGAAAGCACGAAAACAATCGTTCTTCCAGAGGATTCCGGCGTTCTTGACTCCCCTGTCCCCCTGTCCTAGCATGCCGCCACCATGCGCGCACCCCCTACGTCGCGAACCGCCCCGGGCGGCGGTCCCTCCCCGGTCCGGCGGCGCCTTCTTTCCACGCTCTGGCTCCTGGGCCTGGCCGCCGCAGCCGGCCTGGTGACGGGGTTTCCGTTCTCCGCCCGGGCGCCCGTCTACCCGGCGGGCGAGGTGGCGCCGGAAAACGTGAAGGCCCAACGGGACTTCACGGTCCCCGACGAGGATGCCACGTTGGCCCGGCAGCGGGCCGCGGTGGACGCGGTGCCGGACGTGTTCGACCTCGACCCCGGGGCCCTGGAGGAGGCGCTCGAGGCCGCCGCTGCCGCCCTGAACGTCGATCCTCCCTCCCCGGTCGGGCCCGAGGGGCCGGTGGTCCCCGATTGGGGGGAGGCTGCCCAGGAACTCGGCCGACGGTTGGGGATCGAGGTCTCCCCCGAGGCCGCCCGGACGGTCCTGGAGGCCGGGACCCGCCGCCGCGTGCTCGAACGGGTGCGCGGCCTTCTTCGGCCGCTCTTCCAGCGGGGCGTCGCGGCGGCCCCCGAGGCGCTCACGCCGGCCGGCCGCCCCCGGGTGATCCGGGACCTCGGCACCCGGGAGGAACGCGCCCTCACCCCCTGGACTCTGCCCCTTTCCCTCGACGAGGCCCGGATCGCCCTCGCCCCCGAAGAGGCTCAGGGCATGGAACGGGTGGCCCGGGCCGTGGCCGGGCACGTCCTCCGGCCCAACGTGACCCGCAACGCCGACGAGACGGCGCGGCGGCGCGACGAGGCCAGAAAGTCGGTGGCCCCCGTTCGGTATCTCATCCGAAGCGGCGAGATGATCGTGCGGGAGGGGGACCGGGTGAGCCCCGAACAGGAGCGGCGGCTCCGGACCCACGCCGAGCTCGTCGGCACCGGGGTGGGCACCCGCCGGGCCCTGGGGCTCGTGGCCCTTTGGGCCCTGGGGATCTGGATCCCCTTCGAGTACGGCCGGCGAAACGTGAAGAAGTTCCGGAGCGACCCCAGGGACCGGGTGCTCCTGGGCGGCCTCGTGCTGCTCCTCGCCTTCCTGGAGCGCGGTTGGCTCGCCGTGGCGGCGGGCGCCGGGGTCCCGGGCGGCGTGGCGGCCGCATCCCTTGCCGTGCCGCTCGCGGCCGGAGCCCTCACGGTGCGGGCCGTCCTGAACTCGGAGACCGCCGTGATCTTTGCGGTGCCCCTGTCGCTCCTCGGAGCCCTGGCGACACCGGCCCCGCTCCAGGCGGCCCTCGTCCACCTCACGGGGGCCCTGGTGGGGGCCCACGGGGTGGGACGGGCCGGCCGCCGGGCGGCCTACCTCCGGGCGGGGATGTGGGCCGGTCTGGCCCAGGCGGCCGTGGCCGGGGCCTACGCCCTCCTGGGCACCGAACCCTGGGCCCAGGCCGGCTGGGCGGCCGCGTGGGGGCTCGCGGGAGGGCTATCGGCGGGCGCCCTGTCCCTGCTCCTGGTCTTCCTCGCCGAGGCCGTGCTGGGCTACACCACCGACCTCAGGCTCACGGAGCTTTCGAGCCTCGACCACCCGCTCCTGCGGGACCTCATGCTCCGGGCGCCCGGAACGTACCACCACTCCCTGGTCACGGGGTCGCTGGCCAAGGCGGGGGCCGAGGCCATCGGCGCCCGGGCCCTCCTGGCCACGGTGGCCGCCTACTACCACGACATCGGGAAGATCTCGAAGCCGTCCTACTACATCGAGAACCAGGCGGCCGGCCGAAATCCCCACGATCGCCTCTCCCCCCGGCTTTCGAGCCTGATTCTCACGTCCCATGTGAAGGAGGGGGTGGAACTGGCGCGCCGGCACCGGCTCGGGCGGGAGATCGAGGCCATCCTCCAGCAGCACCACGGCACGGGGCTCATCCGGTACTTCCACGAAAAGGCGGCGCGGCGGGAAAACGGGGAGGTCCGGGAGGCCGACTACCGCTACCCCGGCCCCAAACCCCAAACCCGGGAGGCCGGGCTCGTTCTCCTCGCGGACGCCGTGGAGGCCGCGTCGCGGACCCTGCCCGACCTTCGGCCCGCGCGGATCCAGGGCATGGTCCAGAACATCATCAACCGGACCTTCGCCGACGGGCAGCTCGACGAGTGCGACCTGACGCTCCGGGATCTCCACCGGATCGCCGGGGCCTTTTCCCGGATTTTGACCGGGATCCACCATCAGCGGATCGACTACCCCCTCTTGGCCCACAAGGAACGCCGCGCCCATGGAGATCTGGATCCGAAACGATCGGCCGGAAGCCGGGATCGACGAGGAGAGGCTGCGCAACCGGCTGAAGAGCGCCTTAAGCGCCTCGGGCTGTGACGAGGCCACGGAGCTCTCCGTCTGGCTGTGCTCGGACGAGGACATCCGGGACCTCCACCGCGCCTATTTCGGGCTCGACACCCCCACCAACGTGATCAGCTTCTCGCAGCGGGAGGGGGAGTTCGCAGACCCGGACACCCCGGTGCTGGGCGACGTGGTGGTGAGCCTCGACACGGCCGCCCGGGAGGCCGAGGAGGCCGGCTGGGCCCCGGACGACATGGTGTTCTACCTGTGTCTCCACGGGGTCCTGCACCTGCTCGGGTACGACCACGAGGGCGATCAGGCCCACCGGGCCGCCGAGATGGAGGCCCGGCAGGAGGAACTCTTCGAGGCGATCGCCCGTGAAGCCTGAGACCTGGCTCGAAACCCTCAATTGCGCCGTGGAGGGGGTGCTCGAGGCCGTGCGCACCCAGCGCCACATGCGCTGGCATTCGGTGGCCGCCCTGGCCGTGCTCATCCTCGCGCCCCGACTCGGGGTGACACCCGGGGAGTTCGCCCTCCTGTGCCTCGCCGCGGGGCTCGTTTTGGCGGCCGAACTCCTGAACACGGCCTTCGAGTCCGTGGTGGACATCGCCTGCCCCGACTTCGATCCCCGGGCCCGATCGGCCAAGGACGTGGCGGCCGGCGCCGTGCTCGTGGCATCCTTCGGGGCGGCGGCCGTGGGGTGGGTGGTGCTGGGTCCCCGGCTCTCCCGCCTCGGCGCGGCGCTTCCCGCCGGCCCCACCGGCCCCATGGCCGCCGCCGCGATCCTCCTGGCCGTGCTCGTGGCCGTGGTGCTCCTCAAGGCCCTCCTGGGCCGGGGCACCCCGCTCCACGGCGGCTTCCCGTCGGGCCACGCCGCGGTGTCGTTCGCGGCGGCTACCCTCCTCGCCCTCCACACCCGGGACTGGCTCGTGGCCGCCCTGGCCTGCCTGCTGGCGCTCATGGTGAGCCACAGCCGGCTCTTGCTCCGGATCCATTCCCGGGCGGAGGTGGCGGCCGGGGCCGTCCTCGGCACGGCCATCGCCCTGGGGCTTCACTTCCTCGTGCTGGGAGGACCCCCGCGATGAACGACGGGCCGAAACCCTCCCCCTGGGCCATTCTGGTGGACTGGATGCGCCGCCGGCTCCGCCCCCGGCGGGATCTGGTGCAGGAGATGGAGGACCTGATCGAGGAGGGCACGGCCGAGGGCGTGCTCCATCCGGAGGAGGAGGAGATGCTCCTCTCGGTCCTCTCGCTCCGGAAAACCCGGGTCCGGGAGATCATGGTGCCCCGGACCGAGATCGTGGCCGCCGAACAGGGCGACGCGTTGCCGGACCTCGTGCGCCTCATGGTCGAGGAGGGGCACTCCCGGATCCCGGTGTACCGGGGGAGCCTCGACGACGTGATCGGGTTCGTGACCGCCCGGGACGTGCTCCGGTTCTGGGGCTCGCCCCCCCCTTACCCCAAGCTCGAAACCATCTGCAGACCGGCCGTGTTCGTGCCGGAAACCCTCACCTTGGAAGCCCTGCTGGAGGAGTTCAAACGCAGCCGGGTGCCCCTGATCCTGGCCGTGGACGAGTACGGCGGCGTGTCCGGGCTCGTGACCCCCTCCGACGTGGTGGAGGAGATCGTGGGGGAGATCGAGGACGAACCCGACCTGGAGGACGAGGTCCTGGAAACCCGGGAGGGCTACCGGGCGGCCGGCCGGGTGAGCCTCGAGAAACTCGAGGACCTCCTGGGCACCGAACTGGAGGTGGACGGGGTCGAGACGATCGGCGGCCTCGTGTTCCACGTGTTGGGACGTGTTCCCCGCCCCGGGGAGGTCTTTCGGTACCGCGGACTTGAGTTCCTCGTTCGGGACGCCGATAAGAGGCGGGTTAAGGAAGTCCTGATCCGCCGCTCGAACGAGGAACCGTCCGCCGGTGAGACGAAACGACCCTAATCGTTCCCTTCCCCCGGGCCCGCTGGCCCGGGTGGTTGCCGAGGCGCCCGGCCGGGCCGAGGCCGTGGCCGCCTCGCTCGCCTCCCTGGGGGTACCGGCCGAACCGACCCCGGACCTGGACGCGGCCCTCGGGGGCGGGCAACCCGTAGCCGTGGTGACGGGGGCGGATCCCTTGCGCCTCAGGGCCGTCTGCGACTGGGCCCGGGGACGTCCCATGCCCCCCCCCGGGGTGATCCTGGTGCATCCCGGGGACCTTCCCCCCGAGGCCGCGCCCCGGGCCTACCGAACCCTTCCCGACACCGCATCGCCCCGGACCCTGGCTAACGCCGTGATGGCGGCGGCCCGGGACTGGGCCGAGTTCGCCCGGGCCTGGCCGCTTCCGTGCTCCGGCCCGGGGGAGAGGGAACTCGACCTGGTGGCGGCCCTGGTGGAGCGGGAGCGCGGGCTCGCGATCCGGGCCGACCGACGTCGTGCCCTGGCCGAGGCGATCTCGACCCGCCTGGTGGCCCGGCTGGTCCCCACCTGCCAGGCCTATGTGCGCAGACTCGGATCGGCCCGGTTCCGGGCCCAGGAACTCGAGGCGATCGCCGCGCTCCTGGCCGTGAACGAGACCCATTTCTGGCGCCACGCGGGCCAGTTCACCGCCCTCATGGCCGAGGTGCTCCCGCGCCTGCGGGGCCGGCCGGTCAAGGTTTGGTCCGCCGGGTGCGCCTCCGGGGAGGAAGCGTACTCGCTGGCCATCGCATGCCTCGAGGTGCTGGGCCCCGACGCGGACGTGGAGATCCTGGCCACCGACGTCCACGGCCCGAGCCTCGCCCGGGCCCGGGTCGGCCGGTACAACGACCGGGCGGTCCGGAACCTGCCCCGGCCGCTCCTCGACCGGCACCTGCGGCGAACGGACGGGGCATGGGAGATCGCCGATCACGTGCGCCGCCTGGTCCGGTTCGAGCGCCAGGACCTCCTCACGCCGTGCGCCCGGGAGTGGGCCCGGGCCCGGGGGCCGTTTGCCACCGTGTTTTGCCGGAACACCCTGATCTACTTCCGGCCCGAGTCGGTGTCGGAGGCCCTGGACCTGTTCGTGTCGGCCCTCGAACCCGGCGGCGCGCTCTTCCTCGGCCCCTCCGAAACGATCTGGCCGCGGCGCCCCGACCTCGCCCCGGTACGCTCCACCGGTTGCTTCTACTACCGCCGGAGTCACATCGCCCCGGCGGCGCCCCCGAAACCCGAGCCGAGACGGCCGGATCCCGAGGGCCGGCCGGACCTGGCCGCCCTTTACCGGGCGGGCGTCGCGCTCCTGGACGCCGAGGAGTTCGCCGAGGCCCGACAGAGATTTGACGCCATCCTGGAAGCCGCCCCCCGGGACCCCCGAGGACTGCTGGGCCGAGCCCTCCTCTTGGCCAACGAGGGAAGGGAACGGGAGGCCCTGGCCCTGGCCTCCGCTGCGGCCGCCGGTTCCGGAGCGCCCGCGGAGGCCCATTACCTGTGCGGGCTGCTGGAGGAGCGAAACGGAAACGACGCGGCCGCCCTGGAACGCTACGGAGCGGCCCTCGACCGCGACCCCGCCCTCGTCATGGCGCGGGTCAGCCGGGCCTGGATCCTGGCCCGGCGGGGGGAACGGGGGGCCGCCGAGGCAGAGGCCGAGGCCGCGCTGGGGCAGAGGGTCGCGGCCGCGCGGGTTCCCCGGTGGATGACCGGCGGCATGGACCCGGAGGCGGTGTTCGAACTGCTGGAGCAAGCCTTTCCCGGGGCTGCGGGGCCCGCCAGGAGAACGGGAAGCGATTGACCCCGGGGTCCCCGGGAGCCGAGGCAATCCCCGTGATCGCCCTCGGACCCTCGGGCCGTAGCCCCAGAGCGAGAGGGAAGCGCCATGAGTCCTTCGTCGGAAGATCTGTCGGCCTGGCTCGAGGCCGTGAGGGCCGAGTACTGGAACCGCCAGGACGACGAGGAGACCGAACTCGGGTCGGGCTCCCTATCCCTCCTCGTCGAAGCGGGGGGACGGCGCCTGGCGGTCCCGGCGGCCGCGGCCAAGGGAGTGGTCCGGCGCCCCCGGGTGACCCGACTGCCCGGGGTGCCCCCCCATATCCTGGGCGTGGCCGGGGTACGGGGGGAGGTGGTGTCCGTGGTGGACACGAACGCCTACCTAGGGCTTCCCCCGTCCCAGGGGGGGTACCTGGTGCTATTGGCGAGCGGCCCGGTGCGCGCGGCCTTCACCGTGGACCGAATCGTGGACGTGGTACCGGTGCCGGACGAAGAGGTACGGCCGGTCGAAGCCCCGTGGCCCAACGCCCCGGCCGGGGTGGTCGCGGGCCAATGGGACACGGAACCCCCCGTCTCGCTTCTCGACCCCGACGCCCTCGTGCGGGGATCGGCCGTTCCGGAAACGGAGACGACGGAGTAGGAACGAAACCCCGGAACGAAGGAACGCAACGGCCGGGCCGGGGCCCGAAGTTGGGGGTTGCGATGCCGTTCGAATCGAAGTGGGCTTTCCGGCCTCCCAGCATTCTAGCTTCCTAGCGGACATGGAAGGAGTGTGCCTCATGTTGCGCGCGTTTCGCAGAAGCCTTTCGGCCAAGATCGCCGTGTCCACCGCGGCCACGCTCGTGGTCCTCCTGGGGCTCGCCAGCGCCTACACGGCCTGGGTCCAACGCCGCACCGTCGTGGACCTCCAGACCCGGACGAACGAGAGCTTCGCCACGTTCGTGTACAACACGCTCCTCTTTTCCATGGTCGAAGGGCAGATGGAGGAACTCCAGAAGATCCTGGAGAACGCCGTGTCCACCGCGGGGATCGAGGCCCTGCGGATCGTGACGCCCGACGGCACTGTGCGCTACAGCGGACGGCCCGCGGAAATCGGCAAAAAGCTGGACGACCCGGCACTGGAGCGGCTCGTCCAGTCGGGCTCCAAGGCCACGGGTCTCCTGGAACTGAGGCGGGCCGGCCACGTGACCGAGGCCGTGCCGCTTCACAACCAGGGGGTCTGCACCACCTGCCACGCGTCCGACGCCCCCTATCTGGGGGCCATTCTGGTGGGGTTTGACTTCTCGGACTTCGACGCCCAGTTGGCCACGATCCGGAACCGCCAGTTGGGCCTTTTCGCGGTGACGGTCGTGTTGGTCGCCCTGGTGGTCTTGGTGAGCGTCCGTTCGCTCGTGCTCCGGCCCATCTTCCAACTGGAAACCACGGCCCGGCGCATGGCGGGAGGCGACCTGACCCAGGAGGTGTCAATCCGGGGCGAGGACGAGATGGCGCGACTGGCGGGGCACCTCGACACCCTGCGCACCCACCTTCGGGATACGCTGCGGCGCTCGGCCTCGGTGGCCACGGCGCTCGCCGACGCGGTCGAGAAGCTCCACGATTCGAGCGAGTCGCTGGTGTCCATCGCCATGGAACAGTCGAGCGGCGCGGCCGAACAGGCCTCGGCCGTGCAGGAGGCCACCACCACCGCCGAGGAGATCGCGGCGACCTCCAACGAGATCTCGGCCAACGTGGAGAGCGTGGAACGGGTGGCGGAGGAGACCTTCAACGCCTGCGTGAAGGGGCGCGACGCCGTGCGCGACGCCGTGGCCGGGATGCGGGAGGTCAAGGAGCAGGTGGGCGCCATCGCGGCCTCGATGATGGATCTGGGCAAGAAGTCCCAGAAGATCGGGGGCATCGTGGACATCATCGACGAGATCAGCGAACAGACCCATCTCCTCGCGGTCAATGCCGCCATCGAGGCCGCCGGCGCCGGGGAGCACGGCAAGCGGTTCGGGGTGGTGGCCGGGGAGGTGCGGCGCCTGGCCCAGCGCACCGTGGAAGCCACCGGCCAGATCAAATCGCTCGTGGAGGAGATCCAGAACTCGGTGAACGCGACGCTCCTGACCACGGAGAAGGGGACCACCACGGCCCGGGCCGGCGCCGAGCGGGTCGACCAGATCGGGGAGAGCCTCGAGACGATCCTCGCGCTCGTGCGCCAGACCAAGGAATCGGCCAAGGAGATCACGGTGGCCACGCAGCAGCAGGCCACCGCCGGGGAGCAACTGGTGCTCACGATCACCGACATCAACGACGTGGCGGTGCAGGTGAACCGCTCCGCCGAGCAGGTGGAAAAGGCGGTGATCAACCTGAAGGAACTGGCGCGGCGGCTCAAGGACCTGGCCCAGGAGAACCTGGGCGCCCAGGGGTTCACGGTCTGATCCCGCGATGCCGGTGGACGAAAAGTACGTCCGGATCTTCCTCGAGGAGGCCGAGGAACTCCTCGAGCGGTTGGGCGAGCGGCTCCTGCGGCTCGAGCAGGACCCCGGGGACACCGAGGCGCTCCGAAGCGCCATGCGGCTCGCGCACACCGTGAAGGGGAGCTCCCGCATGGTCGGCCTGGAGGCCGTGAGCCGGGAGGCCCACGCCCTCGAGGATCGCCTCAAGGCCGCCGCGACCGAGGGGTTCACCCCCGACACGGTGACCGAACTGCTCCAGGGGGTCGACCGGCTGCGCCGCGAACTCGAGGGCCTCTCGGCTCCGGCCGGGCCGCCCCCTTCCCCGGCCGGCACCGAGCCTCCCTCGGCGCCGCCGCCCGACGAACCGGCCCGTTTGAAGGTCGCCACCGGGCGGCTCGACGAACTCCAGAACCTCGTCGACGACCTGGCCACCCAACGCACCGCCATCCTGGCCCGGATGGAGCGGTTCCGGCGGGCGTTTGCCCACCTCGGCCTCCTGCGGTGGCAGGATCCGGACCGCCCCCTGGAACCGGAGGAGGTCGATGCGCTCCGGGGCATGGCCCGCATGGTGGCCGGCCGAGGATTCAGCCAGTTCCTGGACGAACTGGGCCATCTCGACCGCCTGGTGGGAGAACTCCAGAACCAGGTCCTCGCGCTTCGCATGGTTCCCCTGGGGGATCTCCTGGAGGGGTTCCGGCGAACCGCACGCGACCTCGCCCGGGAACTCGGCAAAGAGGTGGAGATCGTCGTGGAGGGGCGGCTCACCGAGGTGGACCGGTCGCTCCTCGGGGCGATCCAGGGGCCTCTTTCCCACCTCGTCCGTAACGCGATGGATCACGGGATCGAATCCCCGGAGGAGAGGGAACGGGCCGGGAAACCCCGACGGGGCCGCCTGACCCTGCGCGCCTATCACCGCTCCAACGCCGTGACGATCGAGGTGGAGGACGACGGGCGGGGACTGGACCCCCGGGAGATCCGGCGCAAGGCGGTCCAGAAGGGCCTCCTCTCGGAGGAGGAGGCCCGAACCCTCACCGACGACGAGGCCCTCTACCTCCTCTGCCGCCCCGGGTTCTCCACCCGGGACCGGGTGAGCGAGGTGTCCGGCCGGGGGGTGGGCCTCGACGTGGTGAAACTGCGGGTCGAGAAGCTCAAGGGGTCCCTCGTGATCCAGAGCGAACCCGGCCGGTGGTCCCGGTTCCGGCTTTTGCTGCCCCTGTCGCTCACCACCCTGTCGGCCCTCGTGGTCCGAGCCGGCGACGAACCCTACGCCTTGCCGGCCCTGTTCGTGGACCGCTGCGAGTCCGTGCCGGTCCGGGACCTCGAGGCCCGGGGCCGGCTGTGGGACGCGGGGGATCGGGTGGCACCGGTGATCGACCTGGCCGCGGCGCTCGGGGTGGAGCGGGGGAGGCCCGCGGCCCGGGTGGGCGTGGTCCGGCTCCGGTTTCGGAACCGCGCCATGCTCCTCGAGGTCGACCGCATCGAGGGGGAAAGGGAGCTGGTCCTAAAGCCCCTGGGACCCCATCTGGCCGGGGCGCCCTTAGTGCTCGGGGTGTCGTTCCTGCCGTCGGGGGAGGCCTTGCCGGTGCTGAACGTTCTGGATCTCTATTCGCGCTGGGCCGAGTGGGAGGCCAACCATCGGGAGGTGGCGCACGCCCCCCGGGGCCCCATGCGGATCCTGGTGGCCGACGACTCCGTCACGACCCGCCACATGCTCGAGCAGGTGGTGCGGGCGAGCGGATACGAGCCCGTGCTGGCGTCGAACGGCGCCGAGGCCTGGGAACTCCTCCGGCGCGAGCGCATCGACCTCGTGGTCACCGACCTGGACATGCCCGAACTCGATGGGTACGGGCTCATCCGGAGGATCCGGTCGACCCAGACCACCGCCTCGCTTCCGGTCGTCGTCCTCTCCAACCGGACGGGGGACGCGGAGCGTGTCCAGGAGGCCGGCGCGAACGCGTTCCTGCCGAAGGACCGCTTCCGGCAAAGGGAGTTTGCGGCCATCGTGTCGGAACTGCTCGGTCAGGGGGAAGGGGCGCGGTAACCCCCGGGCGGCCGGCGATACCCGCCTTCCCGCACTCCAGCCTCCTGCCCTTCTAGCGCAACAGAGGGAGACTGCCGTTGATCCGGATCATGCTCGTAGACGATTCCCGGGTGGTGCGGGCGGTGCTCCGGGACCTCCTGGAGGCCGACCCCGAGATCCAGGTGGTGGCCGAGGCCGAAAACGGCCTGGAGGCCGTGGAGCGCTGCGAGGCGCTCCGGCCCGACGTGGTGATCATGGACGTGCAGATGCCGGTGATGGACGGGCTCGAGGCCGTGGAGCGGATCATGCTCCGGTGCCCCACGCCGGTGGTCATCCTGAGCGCCACGGTCAACCCGGGGGAGGTGCAAAGCGCTTTCCGGGCGGTCCGGGCCGGGGCCTTCGAGGCCCTCCCCAAACCCGACGCCTCGGTGACGCCCGAGGCCTACGCGGCCGTGGCGGAGGACCTGCGCTCCCGGGTGAAGCTTTACGCCAAGGTGGGGCGGCGCAGGGGGTGGTCGGCGGGGCCGAAGGAAGCCGAGACCCCGCCCCGGGCCGCCCCGCCGGGCCCCGCCCGGCCCGACCGCATCGTGGCGATCGCCGCGAGTACCGGCGGCCCCCCGGGCGGTCCAGCGGCTCCTTCAGGATCTGGCGCCGCCCTTTCCCTGTCCAGGGGTTCTGGTGCAGCATATCAGCCTGGGGTTCACTCGGGGCTTCGCCGGATGGCTCGAAAGGGAGACCGGCCACCCCGTAACGGTGGTGGAGCGGCCCGTGGAACTCACCCCCGGCACCCTCTATGTGGCGGCCGACGGAACCCACCTGGCCGTTCGCCACGGCCGGGCCGTGCCCCAGGAGGGGCCGCCGGTGAACGCCTGCCGCCCCTCGGCCGACGTGCTGTTTGAGGCCGTGGCCCGGGAGTACGGGGCGAGGGCCGTGGGAGTGGTGCTCACCGGCATGGGTCGCGACGGCGCCCAGGGGGCCCTGGCCCTCCGCCGGGCGGGCGCCTCGGTGCTCGTGCAGGACGAGGAGACCTCGGTGATCTTCGGCATGCCCAAAGCGGCGATCGAGGTGGGGGCCGCCACCCGGGTGGTGGGACTGGGGGAGATGGCCCGGGCCGTCCTCGAGGCGCTGGGAACCGAACCCCGGGCGGAGGTGCGCCATGGCGTCCGCTGAGATTCTGGTGGTGGACGACAGCCGCATTGTGCGGGCCATGGTGACCGACGTCCTGAGGGCCCAGGGCTACGGTATCCGGGAGGCCGAGGACGGCCGGGAGGCGCTGGCCCAGGTGAGGGAACGCCCCCCCGATCTGATTCTCCTCGACGTCATGATGCCGGAGATGGACGGCTACGAGGTGTGCCGGGAACTCCGGCGGCGCGAGACCAACGATGACTATATCCCGATCCTGATGCTCACGGCCAAGGGCGACGTGGAGGACCTGGCTCGCGGCCTCGACGCCGGGGCCGACGACTACATCTCGAAGCCCTTCGACAACGTGGAACTCGTGGCCCGGGTGCGAAGCCTCCTGCGGATCCGGGCCCTGCAAAAACGGCTCTTCCGCCAAAACCTGGAACTCGAGGCCAAAAACCAGCAACTCGAAGCCCTGGCCCGCCAACTCGACGCGGCCAACCAGGAACTGCGGCTTCTCTCGGTGACCGACGGCCTCACCAAGGCCTACAACCACCGCCACTTCCAGGAACGGCTGCGGGCCGAATACGCCCGGGCCACCCGCCACGGGGAGCCACTGGCCTGCGTGATGATCGACCTGGACCGGTTCAAGCGGATCAACGACACCTACGGCCACCCGGTGGGCGACCGGGTGCTCGTGCACCTGGTAGAGGTCCTGAAGGAGGGGGTCCGGGGCGAGGACCTGGTGGCCCGCTACGGCGGGGAGGAGTTCGTGCTCCTCCTGCCCAAGACCGACGCGGCCCACGCGCGCGCCCTCGCCGAACGGCTCCGGGCCCGGATTGAGGCCGAACCCGTGCCGATCGGCGACGGCGCGACGCTGCCGGTCACGGTGAGCATGGGCGTGGCCGACCTTGTTCCGGGGAGCCGGGACCGCTCCCCCGACGAACTCCTGAAGGCCGCGGACGAGGCCCTCTACCGCGCCAAGACGAATGGCCGAAACCGGGTCGAAGTGGCGTGACCCCCGGGCCTGGGGCCTGGCCGGCTGGGGGGCGCTGGTGGCCGCGGCGGGGTTTCCCCCGGTGGGGATCTGGCCCCTGGCGCTGGCGCTTCCCGCACCCCTGTGGGCGGCCACCCTCGGCGCCGCCCCGGGCCGGGGGTTTTTTCTGGGGTGGGTCCAAGGCCTTGGGTTTTTCGGCACGCTCCTGTGGTGGATCGCGCCCACCGTGGCCGCCTACGGGGGGCTCCCCTGGCCCGCTGCGGCCGGGTGCGTGGGGCTCCTGGCGGGGTACCTGGCGCTCTTTCCCGGGCTGTGCGGCTGGGTTTGCGCCGCCCTGGGCCGGAAGTCCCCGGCCTCGGCCCTTCTGACCGCGCCCCTGGTGTGGACCGGCGCCGAGGCCCTGCGCGGTTGGTTCCTCGGCGGGTTCCCCTGGGGCGACGTCCCCCAGGCCCTGTGGGCCTGGTCCCCGGCCCTGGCGCTGGCCCCCTGGGCCGGGACCGACGGAATCCGGCTGGCCGCGGCCGCCCTGGCCGTGGCGCCCGCGTGGTTGCTGGCTCACCTGGGCCGCGGAACCAAGCCCGGGGCCGCCGCGCTGGCCGTGCCCCTTGTTGCGGCCATGGGCTGGGCCGGCCTCGCCCGCCTCCCCTCGCCCCTTCCTCCCGCCTCCGGGGCGATCCGCGTCGGCGTGGTCCAGGGCAATATCGACCAGGCCGTGAAGTGGGACAAGGCCTACCGGGCGGCTACTTTGGAGCGGTACGAACGCCTGAGCCGGGATCTTCGCCCCCGGCCTGACCTCATCGTGTGGCCCGAGACGGCGGTACCCCTCTACGCCCAGGATCCCGGGCCCGAACGGGCCCGGATCGAGCGCCTGGCCCGGGAACTGGGCGCCTGGATCCTTTTTGGCGCGCCCGCGTACGAACGGCGTGGTGGCGAGGTCGAGTACCGAAACGCCGTCTTCCTGATGTCGCCGGAAGGCACTCTGGCCGGGCGCTACGACAAGGTCCACCTCGTGCCCTTCGGCGAATACGTACCCCTGGGCCGGTACCTGCCGTTCCTCAAGAAGCTCGTGGAAGGCGCCGGCGACTTCTCCCCAGGCGATGGGGTCCGCCCCCTCGTGGCCCCGGGCCTCGCCCCCGTGGGCCCCCTGATCTGCTTCGAGAGCATCTTCCCGTCCTTTGCGGCTGCCCATGCCCGGGCCGGGGCGCGGCTCCTTGCCGTGGTGACGAACGACGCCTGGTTCGGCCGGACCGCAGGTCCCTATCACCATTTGGCGTTCGCCGCGCTCCGGGCCGCCGAAACCGGCCTCGCCCTGGTGAGGGCCGCCAACACGGGGGTGAGCGCCGCCTTCGACCGGCGGGGTCAGATGCTACGGGCCACGGAACTGGGGGCCCGGGACGCCTTCGTGGTGGAGGTACCGCTGTCCCCCGGGGTTCCCCCTCCCCAGGTCTGGGTCCGCCCCTGGATCCCGACCGTCTGCCTCACCTTGGCCGGCGGCTTGGGTTTTGCTATCCTTCGCCGCCCCCGGGGACCCGGCCCTCCGGACCTCCCCCGGTCCCGGTAGGGCCGGGGGTCGGGCCGTGCGGCTCCGGGCGACCGGAGGCGCCCGCCGGGCCGCCGCTAGGCCGACCATCCCCTCTCCGCGCAGGAGTCTCGGACCATGCCCGACATCGAGCGACTCGACGACCTGCACCGCCGACTCACCGACCTATGGAGGCATCTTTGACCTGGCCGGCAAGGAGAAGCGTATAGCCGAACTCGACGCCCTCATGGCCCGTCCCGACTTCTGGGACGACCCGGAGGCCGCAGCCCGGTTGGGGAAGGAGCGTGAGCGGCTCGTCGAGGAGGTGGACCGCTGGAACCACCTCCACGACGAGCTCGAGGAGTGCCGGGTCGCCTGGGAACTCGGGGAGGAGGAGGGAGACGAGGAGCTGGTGCGGGAGGCCGAGGAACGCCTCGGGGCGGTGGCCCGGGGCGTCCGCGACATGGAGCTGCGGGCCATGCTCGGCGGCCCCCATGATGCGGGGGACGCGATCGTGGCCATCAACGCGGGGGCGGGGGGCACCGAAGCCCAGGACTGGGCCCAGATGCTCCTTCGCATGTACCTCCGGTGGGCCGAGAAGAGGGGGTACACCGTGGAGATCGTCGACGAACTGCCCGGCGACGAAGCCGGCATCAAGAACGTAACCTTCACGGTGTCGGGTCCCTACGCCTACGGCTATCTCAAGGCCGAAGAGGGGGTCCACCGGCTTGTGCGGATCAGCCCGTTCGACGCCCAGGCCCGCCGGCACACCTCGTTCGCCTCGGTGAGCGTGTATCCCGAGGTGGAAGAGGACGTGGAGGTGGAGATCGACGAGAACGACCTGCGGGTCGACGTGTTCCGGGCGAGCGGGGCCGGGGGACAGCACGTGAACCGGACGGAATCGGCGGTGCGCGTGACCCATCTGCCCACTGGCATCGTGGTCACCTGCCAGAGCGAACGAAGCCAGCACAAAAACCGGGCCAACGCGATGCGGATCCTCAAAGCCCGTCTCCTCGACCTGGAACGGCGAAAGCGCGAGGAGGAGTGGGAGGCCCAGCAGGGAGAGAAACGGGAGATCGCCTGGGGAAGCCAGATCCGCTCTTACGTGCTCCAGCCGTACCGAAAGATCAAGGACCACCGTACCGGCCTCGAGGAGGGCGACGTGGACCGGGTGCTCGATGGGGAACTCGACGCCTTCATGGAGGCCTACCTCCTGCGGGCGGCGGGCCAGGGGGGCGAGATCCGGCCCGAAGCCCAGGCCTGATCCCCGGCGGAACCGAAAAACGGGCGCCCCCTCCGAGGGCGCCCGTTTTTTGCACCTTGGCTGTGGCCTCATACCAAGTTGCGTTCAAAGCTACGGTTTCCCGATTCGGCCCGGCGAGGGGCCTGGTGGAGCGCCGGGCGTGGCTCCTACAGTAGCCGGATGCCGCACTCGGCACGGCCGGAACCAGGCCCCTTGCCGAACCCCCGGGCTGGGTGTCTGTTTCAACGCAACTTGGTATCAGTTCCCCTGCAGCATCTTCCGGTACCGCTCCAGGGCCTTTCGCTTCTCCCGGGGAAGGCTCTGCTCGGCCTCCTCGACCCGGGCCTCGAGTTCCTCCAACCGGCGCCGGGCCGCCTCGGCCTCCTCCCCCTCGGGATGGGCTTCGAGAAACGACCGGTACGCCTCGGCCGTGTCCGCCGCCTGGGCCCGCTTCCAGTCCGCCTCCAGGGCTGTTTCCGCCGGTGCCGCCGCGGGGGGCGCCGGGGCCACCTGGGCGCGGTCGCGGATCACGGCGGCCCTCCGGCGGGCCTCCTCGGCCATGGGGTGGTCCGGGTAGGCCGCGCGGAACGCTTCGTACGCCTCGGCCGTGTCCGCCGCCTCGGCCTCGGCCCAGGCCTGATCGGCCTGGGCCCGGAGCACCGCCTCCCGCTCCCGCCGGGCCGCCTCCTCGGCCTCCCGGGCCCTGCGAGCCTCCTCTTCCCGGGCTCTGGCCGCCGCCTCCTCGGCCTCCCGGGCTTTCCGCGCCTCCTCCTCCGCCCGCAGTTGCGCTAGGAGCTCCCGAGCCTCGGCCTCGTGGGGGGTCCCCGGGTAGGTTTCCAGAAACGCCTCCAGCCCGGAAACCGAACGGGCTTCCTTGGCGATCCGGAAGGCCTTTTCCGCGGCCCGCAGGTGGTCGAGTCGCCGCTGGGCCTCGATGGCATACCGCCCCTCGGGGTACGCCGCCAGAAACGCCTCCAGGGCCTCGGGCGTCCCCTCGGCTTGCGCCTTCTCGTAGGCCTCCCGCTCCGCCTGCTGCTCCTTGGCCCACGCCTCCCGCAGGCGCCGGGCCTCGGCCGCCTGAGGCGCGTCGGGGTACCGGGCCAGGAACGCATCCAGGGCCTCCGGGGTTCCCTCGACCAAAGCGCGCTGGTAGGCCGCGTTCACCTCCTGCTCCCAGCGCGCCTTCTCCTCCTGGTACTTCCTAAGGATCTCCAGCTTCTTCTGGGCATCCTCGCGGTAGGCCGAATCGGGATGTTCCCGGAGGAACGCCTCCAGGGCTTCCACGGTCCCCGCCGCCAGGGCCCTTTCGTACGCCTCCCTCTCGGCCTTCTCGATGCGCTCCAGAGCCTGGAGGGTCAACTGCCGGACCTGGTCCAGATCCGAGGCGTCGGGCTGGAGTTCGGCGTACCGCACAAAGTGATAAAGTGCCCGGGGATAGTCCTGGAGGCGGAAGAAATACACCACGCCCAGGTTGTAGTGGGCTTCAGGGTAGTCCGGATCCACCTGGAGCGCCGCGAGGTACTCGTCCTTCGCCTTCTCGTACTCGCGCTTCTTTAGGTAATAGTTCCCCGCCTCCTTCCTGAGGCGCGCCTCCGGGGGTTGGGCCAGGGCGCCCCCCGCGAGCGCCAGAACCATTGCGACCGAGACGATCCACCGCATCGCGGCCTCCTTGGCGGAGACGGGTTTCCGTATTTTTAGCCCTGAAAGGTTTGAAGTATACGGGGTTGAGCCCCCAGGCACAAGCACGCTCCCCGCGCTGCACGAGGGGAAGGGAACGGGAAACTTGACCTGAGGACGGACCCGGATATAATGGGCGGCTTATTGTGCCTCGGAGGAACCGAACGTGTCAGCCAAACGCATCCTGTCCATCGACCAGATCCCCGCCGGCGGCCTGGACTGCCTCCTGGAGTTCGGGCCCACCGGTGCCCGCGACCTCGCACGGGAACGGGGCTGGGTCGAAGTGGAATGGATCTCGGGGATCTCGGGCGTGGCGCGGCTCCAGCGCTCGGGGTCCGATGTCTTCGTGACCGGGGAGGTCCGGGCCACGGTGCGCTGCCGGTGCGTGCGGTGCCTGGAACCCCACGACCGCGCGGTGTCCGAGGCCTTTCACCTGACCTTCGTGACCGACCTGGACCGGTCCCACGGCGAGCACGAACTCCGGCGCGAAGACATGGAGGTGGAGGAACTCGTCGGAGACAGCCTCGACCTCGGGGGAATCGCGGTGGAACAGATTCTGCTTGCGTTGCCCGACTACCCGGTGTGCCGCGACGACTGCCTCGGGCTTTGCCCGGTGTGCGGGGCCGACCGGAACCGGGTGCCCTGCGAGTGCCGGACCGAGGCCCCCGACCCCCGGTTTGCCGTTCTGGCCCGGTGGAAGGCGGCCCGCGGGGCGTAGCGGTTCCTTCCGGGACGCAAGCCCGACCCCATCGAACACAAGGAGAATCCCATGGCCGTACCCAGAAAACGCCACTCCGTGGCCCGCAAGCGCAAACGCAGGTCCCACCTCGCGCTCGGGGCCCCGAACCTCGACACCTGCCCCCGGTGCCTCGAGCCCAAGCCCCCCCATCGGGCGTGCCTTGCGTGCGGCACGTACAAGGGCCGGGAGGTGCTGCCCCAGGAAGAGGAAGAGTTCTAACCCCCGCCCATGCGGATCGCCGTTGACGCCATGGGGGGCGACTACGCCCCCGAGGCGGTGATCGAAGGGGCCGTCTGGGCGGCCCGGGACTTCGGCACCCACGTGATCCTGGTGGGCGATCGGGAGATCGTGCTCCAACACCTCGAGCGCCACAGGATCGACGGGCTTCCGATCTCGATCAAGCACGCCTCCGAGGCGGTGGGCATGCACGAGAGCCCCTCGGTGGCCGTGCGCCGCAAGAGGGACTCGTCGCTTCGCGTGGCCTTCGAACTCGTCAAGGCGGGCGAGGCCCGGGCCGTGGTGAGCGCCGGAAACTCCGGAGCCGCCATGGCCCTTGCCATGCTCGTGCTCCGTCTCCTGCCCGGGGTCGACCGGCCCGCGATCGCGGCCGTGCTGCCGTCCCTTTCGGGGGCCACCGTGCTCCTCGACGTGGGCGCGAACGTGGATTGCAAGCCGGTGCACCTCGTGCAGTTCGCGCTTATGGGGGAGGTGTTCGCCCGGCTGGTCCTCGGGACCGAGCGCCCCCGGGTGGGTCTCCTGTCGAACGGCGAGGAGGAGACGAAGGGCACCGACACCACCCGGGCGGCCCACCAGGCCCTTAAACAGTCCCGGATCCACTACCTGGGCTACGTGGAGGGCCGCGAGGTGTTCAACGGCGCCGCCGACGTGGTGGTGTGCGACGGGTTCGTGGGTAACGCGATCCTCAAGAGTTCGGAGGGCCTCGCCAAGGCCGTGGGGCAGATGCTCAGGGAGGAGTTCCGGCGCGGCCTCGCCCCCCGCATCGGGTACCTTTTCGCCCGGGGGGCCTTCGAGCGGCTCCGGCACCGCATGGACTACGCCGAGGTGGGGGGGGCGCCCCTGCTGGGCATCAACGGCGTGGGGATCGTGGCCCACGGATCCTCGAACGCCCGGGCCATCCGTAACGCCATCCGGGTGGCCCGGGATTTCGCCGACCGCCGGGTCAACCTCCACATGACGCAACTGCTCGAACGAAGCCACGACATCGGGGCCTGGGCCGCCAAGGGCGGCTTCTGGGCGCACCTCAAGGACCGGCTGGTGCACCCCCGTCGGGAGGCCCGGGACCGCGAAGAGCCCGCCGAACCTGAGCCAGAGGCGTAGCCTTGACCGAACGACGACACCCCCCGCGGGCGGCCGTGCTGGGCACCGGGCGGTGTCTGCCCGACCGGGTGGTCACCAACCACGACCTGGAAGCCCGCGTGGACACGAGCGACGAGTGGATCCGCACGCGCACCGGCATCCGGGAGCGCCGGATCGCCCCGGAGGGGGTCGACACGTGCGACCTGTGCGAGGAAGCGGCCCGGCAGGCCCTGGACGCGGCCGGCCTCGGTCCCGACGACCTCGATCTCATCCTCGTGGCCACCGTGACCCCGGCCCTCGGGTTCCCGGCCACCGCGTGCCTCCTGCAGGACCGCCTCGGGACCCGGGGGCAGATGGCCTTCGACCTGAGCGCCGGCTGCACCGGGTTCCTCTACGCGCTCGCCGTGGCCGACGGGTTCATCCGCTCCGGCGCGGCGCGCCACGTGCTCGCGATCGGCGCCGAAACGCTGAGCCGGATCGTGGACTGGGACGACCGGGCCACCTGCGTGCTCTTTGGCGACGGGGCGGGAGCGGTCGTCCTCGGCCCCTCCCCCGACCCCGACCGGGGCGTGCTGGCCACCCGGATGGCGGCCGACGGCTCCTACTGGCCGCTTCTCCACATGCCCGGCGGCGGATCCCGCCACCCGCCCAGCCCCGAAAGCCTCGCGCAGCGCCTCCACTACGTGAAGATGCAGGGCAACGAGGTGTTCAAGGTCGCCGTGCGCACGCTCCACCAGGTGGCCGAGGAGGTGCTCGAGGAAGCCGGCGTCCACGGCGACGAGGTGGACTGGTTCGTGCCCCACCAGGCCAACCGTCGGATCATCGACGCCGTGCGCCTGCGGCTCAAAGTGCCCGAAGACCGGGTGTATGTGAACGTGGACCGGTACGGGAACACCTCGGCCGCCTCGGTGCCCATCGCGCTCGATGAGATGGCGCGATCGGGCAAAATCCGCCCCGGGCACCTCGTGCTCCTCGACGCCTTCGGCGCGGGGTTCACCTACGGCGCCGCCCTCATCCGGTGGTAGCGCGGGGGGTTGCGCGCGCCCGCCGTCCTTACGTATAGTCTCGCGGATCTCGTCCCCGTACCCCGATTCCATCAGGGCCTTCCCGCCGCCGGGAGTCACCCGCACCATGAGCACCGCGTATCTGTTTCCGGGCCAGGGTTCCCAGTACGTGGGCATGGGCCGCGCGCTCGCCGAGGTGTCGGCGGCCGCCCGGGAGGTGTTCCGCCAGGCCGACGAGGCCCTGGGCCGCCCCCTTTCGAGGCTCATCTTCGAGGGCCCGGAAGACGCCCTCCGGCTCACCGAGAACACCCAGCCCGCCATCCTTACCGCGAGCGTGGCGTGCCTGCGGGCCCTCGAGGAGGCGGGCGCGCCTCCCCCGGCCGCGGTGGCCGGCCACAGCCTCGGGGAGTACTCGGCCCTCGTGGCGGCGGAGGTCCTCTCCCTTCCGGACGCCGTGCGCCTGGTGGAAAAACGGGGCCGGTTCATGCAGGAGGCGGTGCCCGTGGGCCAGGGTACCATGGCCGCGATCCTGGGCCTGGACCTGGCCGAGGTGGAGGAGATCTGCCGGAGGATTCACCGGCCGGACCACGTGGTGGAGGTGGCCAACGACAACTGCCCGGGGCAGGTCGTGATCTCCGGACACACGGCCGCCGTCGCCGAGGCCTGCGGGGCGGCGAAAGAGGCCGGGGCCAAGCGGGCCGTGGAACTCGCGGTCAGCGCCCCTTTCCACTGTTCCCTCATGGAACCGGCGGGGCAACGGCTCGAGGCCGAACTGCGGCGCGTGCAGGTGCGTCCGCCCCGGTTCCCGGTGGTCGCCAACGTGGACGCCCAGCCCTACCGGTCGGCCGACGACGTGGTGCCCCGGCTCGTGGCCCAGGTGAGCAACCGGGTCCGATGGCAGGAGTGCGTGAAGGCGCTCCGGGCCCTGGGGGTGGACCGGTTCGTGGAGGTGGGGCCGGGGAAGGTGCTCTCCGGGCTGGTGCGCCGGATCGACCGGAGCGTAACCGTGGCCAACGTGGAGGATCCCGAGACGCTGAAGGCCTTCCTCGGGTAGCGGGAGGACCCGCGTCCGGTTTCGACGCTTCGAGGAGACCCATGGAGTTCGAGGGAAAGGTCGCCATTGTCACCGGCTCCACCCGGGGCATCGGCCGGGCCGTGGCCGAGCGCCTCAGCCGCGAGGGCGCCCGCGTGCTCGTGACGGGCCGCGACGCCGAGGCCGCCGCCCGGGTGGCCGCGGAACTCCCGGCCGAGGCCCTCGGGGCGGGCCTCGACGTATCGGACCCTGAGAGCGTCGAGGCGGCCGTGGGCCGAGCCCTCGAGGCGTGGGGCCGCATCGACATCCTCGTGAACAACGCCGGCATCACCCGGGACAACCTGGCCCTGCGGATGAAGCTCGAGGACTGGCGGGCCGTGATCGACACAAACCTCACGGGTGCGTTCCTGTGCGCCAAGGCCTGCCTCCGGCCCATGGTGCGGGCCAAGTCGGGGGCCATCGTGAACATCTCGAGCGTGGTGGGGGCCCTGGGCAACCCCGGCCAGCCCAACTACTGCGCCGCCAAGGCCGGGCTCGAGGGCCTTACCCGGAGCCTCGCCCGGGAGTACGCCAACCGAGGGGTGCGGGTGAACGCCGTGGCCCCCGGCTACATCGCCACGGACATGACCGCCGAACTGCCCGAGGCCGTGCGGGAGGGGCTCCTGTCCCAGGTCCCGCTGGCGCGCCTGGGCCGACCCGAGGACGTGGCGGAGGCCGTGGCGTTCCTCGCGTCGGATCGGGCGGCGTACATCACGGGCCAGGTGCTCCACGTGAACGGGGGCATGTATATGGGCTAGTCCCTGAAACCCGAAACGAAAGAGAGGGAGAGATGAGCGCGAACATCGAGGAAACCGTCAAGAAGATCATCGCCGAGCAGTTGGGGGTCGACGAGGAGAAGATCGTGCCCGAGGCGCGGTTCATCGAGGACCTCGGGGCCGACAGCCTCGACACCGTGGAACTCGTCATGGCCCTGGAGGAGGAGTTCGACCAGGAGATCCCCGACGAGGACGCGGAGAAGATCCGCACCGTGCAGGACGCCATCGACTACATCAAGTCGAAGTTGGCGGCGTAAGGGAAAACGTTCGGCGGTTAGGGAAGGGAGCCAGGCCCGCCGGGTCTGGCTCCCTTCCCTAATGAACCCGCCCGAAGCGGGTTCAGGAGGAGCGACGTGGCAGCACGACGAGTGGTGGTCACCGGCCTGGGGTGCGTCACCCCCCTGGGCGTGGGCGTGGAGGAGACCTGGAAGAGCTGTCTCGCCGGCCGGTCGGGCGTGGGCCCGATCACCAAGTTCGACGCGGCGGGCCTGAAGACCCAGATCGCCGCCGAGGTCCGGGGGTTCGACCCGGCGGCGTTCATGGACCGGCGCGACGCCAAGAAGATGGACACCTTCATCCAGTACGCCGTGGCCTCGGCCAAGATGGCCGTCGAGGACGCAGGGCTGGAGATCACCCCGGAGAACGCCGAGCAGGTCGGCACCTCGATCGGGGCCGGCCTCGGGGGGCTTCCCGAGATCGAGAACCAGCACAAGGTGCTCCTGGAGTCGGGGCCCCGGCGGGTGAGCCCGTTTTTCATCCCCATGGTCATCGCAAACCTGGCCCCCGGATACGTGGCGATCCTCACGGGCGCCAAGGGCCCGAACCTCTCCATCGTCACGGCCTGCGCCACCGGGGCCCATTCCATCGGGGAGGCCTGGCACGCCATCCGGCGGGGCGACGCCGACGTCATGCTGGCCGGCGGCGTGGAGTCCACCATCACCCCCCTGGCCGTGGCCGGGTTCAACGCCATGCGGGCCCTCTCCACCCGCAACGACGAGCCCGAAAGGGCGAGCCGGCCCTTTGACAAGGACCGGGACGGGTTCGTCATGGGCGAGGGCGGGGCCGTGCTGGTGCTCGAAGAACTCGAACGGGCCCGGGCCCGGGGAGCCAAGATCTACGCCGAACTCCTGGGGTACGGGGCGACCTGCGACGCCTACCACATCACGGCCCCCGACCCCGAGGGCGACGGCGCGGCCCGGTGCATGCAGGCGGCCCTGCGGTCGGCCGGGCTCGCCCCGGACGAAGTGGACTACATCAACGCCCACGGCACGAGCACCCCGTTCAACGACTATTACGAAACCCTGGCGATCAAGCGGGTGTTCGGCGACCACGCCCAACGGCTCTGGGTTTCGTCCACGAAGAGCATGACGGGCCATCTCCTGGGCGCCGCCGGGAGCGTCGAGGCGGTGTTCTCGGTGCTGGCGATCCGGGATCAGGTGGCGCCCCCCACCATCAACTACGACACGCCCGACCCCGACTGCGACCTCGACTACGTGCCCAACGAGGCCCGTCCGGGCCGGATCCGGGCGGTCCTGTCCAACTCCTTCGGGTTCGGCGGCACCAACGCAACCCTCCTCTTTCGCAGATTCGAAGGGTAAAGCCGGCCATGATCCTGATCTCCAGCGACCACGGGGGCTACGCCCTCAAGGAGGACCTCAAGGCCTTCCTCGGCGAACTCGGCTACGAGGTCCGGGACCTGGGGCCGGAGAACGGCGACCCCGTGGACTACCCCGAGTTCGGGGTGGAGGTGGCCCGCCGGGTGGCCCGGGGGGAGGCCGAGCGGGGTATCCTCCTTTGCGGCACCGGGATCGGCATGAGCATCGTGGCGAACAAGGTCCCGGGGGTCCGGGCGGCGCTGGTGCACGACACCTACACGGCCCGGATGGCCCGGGAGCACAACGACGCCAATGTGCTCGTGATCGGCGGCCGCACCACCGACCCGGCCCTGGCCCGGGAGATGGTGCGCGTCTGGCTCGAGGCCCAGTTTCAAGGGGGGCGCCACGCGCGGCGGATCGAGAAGATCCGGGAAATCGAGCGCCAGCGTCGCCCGGTGCTTCCGGAACAGGACCCCGACGTCTGGGCCGCGATCCAGGGGGAGATCCGGCGGGAGGAGGAGGGCATCGTGCTCATCGCCTCCGAGAACTACGCCTCGGAGGCCGTGCTCGAGGCCCAGGGGTCGGTGCTCACGAACAAGTACGCAGAGGGGTACCCGGGCAAACGCTACTACGGCGGGTGCCGGTTCGTGGATGAGGTGGAGCAACTCGCCATCGAGCGGGCCAAGGCCCTTTTCGGCGCCGACCACGCCAACGTGCAGCCCCTTTCGGGTTCGGCGGCGAACATGGCGGCCTACTACGCGCTCCTCCAACCCGGGGACACGATCCTCGGCATGGCCCTGGCCCACGGGGGGCACCTGACCCACGGGGCACCCGTGAGCTTCTCGGGCCGCCAGTACCGGGCCGTGACCTACGGGGTCCGGCGGGACACCGGCACCATCGACTACGACGAGGTGCGCGACGTGGCCCGGCGGGAACGGCCCGCCGTGATCGTGGCCGGCGCGAGCTCCTACTCCCGGGTGCTCGACTTCGCGGCCTTCCGGGAGATCGCGGACGAGGTGGGGGCCTATCTGGTGGTGGACATGGCCCACATCGCGGGTCTGGTGGCCGGCGGGGCCCACCCGAACCCGGTGCCCTACGCCGACATCGTCACGAGCACCACCCACAAGACCCTGCGGGGCCCCCGGGGCGGGCTCGTGCTGTGCCGGGCCGAGCACGCCGAGGCCGTGGACAAGGCCGTGTTCCCGGGGCTCCAGGGCGGCCCCCTCATGCACCAGGTGGCGGCCAAGGCCGTGGCGTTTCGGGAGGCCGCGACACCGGCGTTTCGGGACTATGCCCACCAGATCGTGGCCAACGCCCGGGCCATGGCCGAGGCGCTCGACCGCCGCGGCTACCGGATCGTCTCGGGCGGCACCGACAACCACCTGTTCCTGGTGGACCTGACGCCCCAGGACCTCACCGGGCTCGACGCCGAGCGGTGCCTCGACCGGGCCGGGATCACGGTGAACAAGAACGCCATCCCCTACGAGACCCGAAGCCCCTTCGTCACGAGCGGCATCCGCATCGGCACGCCCATCGTGACGACCCGGGGCATGGGCCTGGCGGAGATGGAGATCATCGCTGACGCCATCGCCCGGGTGCTCGCCCGGTGCGGCGACGAGACCACCGAGGCCCAGGTGCGCGGCGAAATGCGGGAACTGTGCGGCCGGTTCCCCTTCTACCACCACCTCCTGGACGGGGCGGCCTGAACCGGGGGAACCCGCCCCCCTTCCCTTCCCGCCCGCCGGGGAGGGCAACCGGAAGCCCGGGGCCGCGGCTCGCCGGGCCGGAGGGGCCGGCCCAGGGAGACGGGCGGTCTCGCCTTCCGGCGTTCCACCCTGCTGGCCTCCACATCCCACCCACGACGACGCAACGAGGTTCACGATCATGCGTCCTTCCTGGCAGGAGTACTTCATCGAGATCACACGGCTGGTGGCGACCCGCTCCACCTGCACCCGCCGCAAGGTGGGGGCGATCCTCGTGAAGAACAAGCGGATCCTCGCCACGGGCTATAACGGCGCCCCCTCGGGCGTAGCCCACTGCCTCGACGTGGGGTGCCTGCGGGAGGAGATGGGCATCCCCTCCGGCGAGCGCCACGAGCTGTGCCGGGGACTCCACGCCGAGCAGAACGCCATCCTCCAGGCGGCCCAACACGGGGTGCGGATCGAGGGCTCCGACATGTACTGCACGAACCTCCCGTGCGTGATCTGCACCAAGATGATCATCAACGCCGGCATCCGCCGGGTGTACTACCTCCAGGGCTACGCCGATCCGCTGAGCCGGGACCTCCTGCGCAGCGCGGCCATCGACCTCGTGCCCCTGGGCGAACCCGAGGAGGCGTGAGCCGTGCGCTGTCCGTTTTGCGGGGAACAGGAGGACCGGGTCATCGACTCCCGGGTGTCCCGGGAGGGCGAGGTGATCCGACGGCGGCGGGAGTGCGTGGCCTGCGGCCGCCGGTTCACCACCTACGAGCGGGTCGAGGACACGCTGCCCCTGGTGGTCAAGAAGGACGGCCGCCGGGAGTCCTTCGACCGGCTCAAGATCCTGGCCGGCATCAAGAAGGCGTGCGAAAAGCGGCCCGTGTCGGCCGACAGCCTCGAGCGCATCGTGGACCGGATCGAGGCCCGGCTCCAGGAGGAGGGCCGAAAGGAGGTCCCCAGCCGGGAGATCGGCGAGGCGGTCATGGCCGAACTCCAGGCCCTCGACCCGGTGGCCTACGTACGGTTCGCCTCGGTGTACCGGGAGTTTCGCGGGGTGGACGAGTTCGTGGACGCCCTGCGCGAGTTCCTCGAGGGGCAGAAGGACGCGTGACCGAGGCCGCCGACCGGTTCTACATGGGCCTCGCCCTGGACCTCGCCCGGAAGGGGCTCGGTCGCACGAGCCCCAACCCGGCCGTGGGGTGCGTGGTGGTGCGCGACGGGCGCGTCGTCGGCCGGGGCTACCACCCCCGGGCCGGGGAGCCCCACGCCGAGGTGTTCGCCCTTGACGAGGCCGGGCCGGCCGCCCGGGGGGCCGACCTCTACGTGACCCTGGAGCCCTGCTCCCACCACGGCCGCACGCCGCCCTGCACCGAGCGCATTGTGGCCGCCGGGGTCCGGCGGGTGGTGGCCGCCATGGCCGACCCCAACCCCGCCGTGTCGGGCGGGGGGTTCGAGCGGCTCAGGGCCGCCGGCGTCCGGGTGGAGGTAGGGTTACTCGAACCCGAGGCCCGGCGACTCAACGAGGCGTTCTGCCTTTCCATCGTGGAGGGCCGGGCCTTCGTGCACCTCAAGCTCGCCGCGACCCTCGACGGCAAGACGGCCACCGCATCCGGCGACAGCCGCTGGATCACATCGCCGCAGAGCCGGGAGCGGGTCCACCGCCTCCGGGACCGGTGCGGGGTCGTGATCGTGGGCGTGGGCACGGCCGCGGCCGACGATCCCCGGCTTACGGTTCGCCTCCCCGGAGAGCCGGAGCGGCCCACGGTGCGGGTCGTCCTGGATCCCCGGGCCCGCGTGCCGGAAACCCTCTGGATGCTCTCCCCCGGCGAGGCGCCTTCCACCTGGATCGCCTGCGGCCCCGAGGCGCCGGCCGACCGAATCGAGGCCCTCGCCCGCCGGGGCGCCCGGGTGCTGCGGCTGCCCCAGGGGCCCCGGGGCCTCGACCTCCGGCGACTGCTCGAGGAGATCTACGCCGCGGGGCGCATGGAGGTCCTCGTGGAGGGCGGAGCCGAGACCGCCCGCCGGTTCCTCGACGCGGGGTTGGCGGACCGGATCCATCTCTTCTACGCGCCGCGGCTCCTGGGGGGCCGGGACGCGGCGCCCATGCTCGGGGGAGCGAGCCCGGAACGGATCGCCGAGGCCTGGCCCGTGGAGGACCTCGAATGGGAACGGGTGGGCCCGGACCTCTACGTGACCGGCCGTCCGGGCCGACTTCCTCCGTCCCCGGGGCCCGGCGCTTCAGCGGCCTAGGCGAGAAGGGGCACCCACCATGTTCACGGGCATCGTGCAAGACGTGGGAACGGTCCGGGAGATCTCGGCCGTGCCGGGCGGCAAGCGGCTGCGGATCGCCACCCGCCTCGACACGGCCGATTTCGAGCTCGGGGAGTCCGTGGCCGTGGACGGGGTGTGCCTCACGGTCACCGAGATCGCCCCGGGCCTGTTCTCGGCCGACGCCTCCCCCGAAACCCTCGGCCGGTCCACCCTGTCGGACCTCCGGCCGGGCCGCCGGGTGAACCTCGAGCGGGCGCTTCGGCTCAGCGACCGTCTGGGCGGCCACCTGGTGCTCGGCCACGTGGACGCCACCGGCCGGGTCCTGGGCATCCGGACCGAGGGGGCGTTTCGGGTGGTGCGGTTCGAGGCTCCCCCCCCGGTGGCCCGGTACCTCGTGGAGAAGGGGTCCGTGGCCGTGGACGGGGTGAGCCTCACCGTGTACGAGGTGAGCGCCGGCCAGTTCTCCGTGGCCGTGATCCCCCACACTTGGGACGCCACGGCGCTCGCCCAGCGATCCCCCGGCGACCGGGTCAACCTGGAGGCCGATGTCTTGGCGAAATACGTCGAGAAACTCCTCGGGGGCCGCCCGGCCGAAGGCGGGGTCACCTGGGAGCTTTTGGCCCGCAGCGGCTTTCTGAAGTAGAATACCCGCCCTCGACCCTTTTGAACCCCATGAGCAAAGGCCCGGCCCCGCCGTTCGGGCGGCGCGCCGGCTTGGAGCAGGACATTCCCATGCCGATCGAACGCGTCAAACAAGCCATCCAGGCCTTCCGGGAAGGCCGCATGGTCATCCTGGTGGACGACGAGGACCGGGAGAACGAGGGGGACCTCGCCATCGCGGCGGAAAAGGTGACCCCCCAGGCCATCAACTTCATGGCCAAGCACGGCCGGGGGCTCATCTGCCTCGCCATGACCGAGGAGCGGTGCGACTACCTGAAGCTCCCGCCCATGGTTTCCGACAACACGAGCCCGTTCCAGACCGCCTTCACCGTGTCCATCGAGGCCCGCCGGGGCGTGAGCACCGGGATCTCGGCCCACGACCGGGCCACCACCATCCTCACGGCCATCGCCGACGACACCCGGCCCGAGGATCTCGTGCGGCCCGGCCACGTGTTCCCGCTGCGCGCCCGCAAGGGAGGCGTGCTCGTGCGAACCGGCCAGACCGAGGGGTCGGTGGATCTGGCGCGGCTCGCGGGCCTCAAGCCCGCGGCCGTGATCTGCGAGATCATGAACGACGACGGCACCATGGCCCGGCGCCCGGAGCTCGAGAGGTTCTCCCAGGAGCACGGGCTGCCCATCGTCACGATCGCCGACATCATCGAGTACCGGCTGCGCACCGAACGGCTGGTGCGCCGGTCGGCCGAGACCCGCCTTCCCACGGCCTACGGCGGGGAGTTCCGGGCCATCGTGTACGAGAACGACGTGGACGACTACCTCCACGTGGCCCTGGTCAAGGGCGACGTGGCCGGGGACGAGCCGGTGCTCGTGCGGGTGCACTCCGAGTGCCTCACCGGCGACGTGTTCGGGAGCCTGCGGTGCGACTGCGGCGACCAGCTCCACCAGGCCATGCGCATGATCGCCGAGGAGGGCCGGGGCGTGATCCTCTATCTCCGGCAGGAGGGCCGCGGTATCGGGCTCGTGAACAAGCTCAAGGCCTACGCCCTCCAGGACCAGGGCAAGGACACGGTGGAGGCCAACGAGGAGCTGGGGTTCCAGGCCGATCTGCGCGAGTACGGGATCGGGGCCCAGATCCTCGTGGACCTGGGCATCCGCAACATCCGGCTCATGACGAACAATCCAAAGAAAATCGTAGGCATCGAGGGATACGGGCTCGAGGTGGTGGAGCGGGTGCCCATCGAGATCCCGCCCCACCCCGAGAACGAGCGGTATCTTCGAGCCAAGAAGGAAAAGCTGGGCCACTGGATCGATCCCGACCGCCGGGATCCCGGCCCGACCGACGCGTGAGGAGACGCCATGCCTGCTTTCATCGAGGGGAAGCTCACCAGCCAGGGCCTTAGGATCGCCCTCGTGGCGAGCCGGTTCAACAGCTTCGTCACCGACCGGCTTGTGGAGGGGGCCGTGGACGCCGTGGTCCGCACCGGGGGGGACCCGGACGCGATCCGGGTGTACAAGGTGCCGGGCGCGTTCGAGATCCCGCTCGTGGCCAAAAAGCTCGCCACCTCGGGCCGGTTCGACGCCGTGGTGTGCCTGGGCGCGGTGATCCGGGGCTCGACCCCCCATTTCGACTACGTCGCCTCCGAGGTGGCCAAGGGCGTGGCCCTGGTCGCCCTGGAGACCGGGCTTCCCGTGACCTTCGGGGTGCTCACCACCGACACCCTGGAGCAGGCCATCGAACGGGCGGGCTCCAAGGCCGGGAACAAGGGGTTTGAGGCCGCCATGGCCGCCATCGAGACCGCAAACCTCCTCCGGGCGGAGGGGTAAGGGGCTCCATGGGTGCCCGACGAGCGGCCCGGCGGGCGGCGCTGCAGGCGCTCTACGCCCTCGACCTCAACCCCGAGCAACCCCCTGTGGGGCTCCTGGAGCAGGCGATAGCCGAGGCCGGGGGCGAAGCGGACCGGCCCTACGCCGAGACCCTGGTGCGGGGGGCCTGGGAACGCCGGGACGAGATCGACGAGCGCATCCGGGGCGCCAGCCGCCGCTGGCGGCTCGAGCGGATGGACCGGGTGGACCGGAGCGTGCTGCGGCTCGCCACGTACGAGCTCCTGGCCTCCGCGGACGTGCCGGCCCCCATCGTCCTGGACGAGGCCGTGGAACTCGCCCGGGAGTTCGGGGCCGAGGACTCCCCCCGGTTCGTGAACGGCATCCTGGACCGGATCGCCCGGGAACTCCGTCCCGGCGAAACCCGGCCGAGGAGGGCCCCGTGAGCGCGACCGCCCTGCCCGCCCTGACCGATGTGCTGGCCGCATTCCACCAGCCCGCCGTGCTGGTGGACCGGTCCGGCCGGATCCTGTGGGGGAACCCCCCGTTCCGGGGGCTCTTCGGCGATCAGCCCCCGCCCCAGAGCCTGGGGGAGTGGGAGGAGCGCTCGCCCCGGGACGGCGAACCCCTCTGGGACGCGTTGGTGCGGAACCGTACCCTGGTGCGCCGGCTCCACACGGGCCGGGGCATCCAGCCGCTCCGCCTCAAGCTCGCGGCCCGGCCGGGGGGCGACGCGGTCGTCGTGCTGGCGAGCGCCGCGTCGGCCGAAGGCATCGAGGCCCTGCAGGAGCGCACGGCGATCCTGGAGGCGGTGTTCGACAGCCTGAACGAGGGCGTTCTCGCCATCGACGCCCAGGAGCGGATCATCGCCCTTTCGCGCTCGGCCGAGCGGCTCACGGGGTTTGCCGAGGCCGAGGTGCTGGGGCAGATCTGCCGCGAGGTGTTCCAGGCGCCCCCGGGCACCGAGTGCCCGTTTCAGGCCATGATCCGAAGCGGCCAGGGGTTTCACCACCGGGAGATGGTGCTCAAGGGCAAGGGCGGCCGACCGCTCCACGTGTCCGTGAACGCGACCCCGCTTCGGGGCCGCGACGGAAGGCTCGAAGGGGCCGTCGTGGTGCTCCGGGACCTCTCCGAACTCGACCGGCTGCGCTCGGAACTCGCCGGCAGCGGCGCCCGACTCGGCATCGTGGGGAACCACCCCTCGATCCGCCGGGTCATCGAGAAAATCGAGACCGTGGCCCCGAGCGAGGTCTCGGTGCTCATCACCGGGGAATCGGGCACCGGAAAGGAGCTCGTGGCCCGGGCCATCCACGACCTGAGCCCCCGCCGGAACAAGCCCTTCATCAAGGTCAACTGCGCGGCCCTGGCCGAGGGGCTCCTGGAGAGCGAGCTCTTCGGCCACGTGCGGGGCGCGTTCACCGGCGCGGTGCGCGACCGGCCCGGCCGGTTCGAGGCCGCCCACGGGGGCACCCTGTTCCTCGACGAGATCGGCGAGACCTCCCCCGCCCTTCAGGTGAAGCTCCTCCGGGTGCTCCAGGAAGGGGAGTTCGAGCGGGTGGGCGAGTCCGTTCCCCGGCGGGCCGACGTGCGGATCGTGGCCGCCACCAACAAGGACCTCCGGAGAGAGGTGGCCGAGGGCCGGTTCCGGGACGACCTCTTCTTCCGGCTGTGCGTCGTTCCGATCGAGCTCCCGCCGCTTCGGGAGCGGCGGGAGGACGTGCCGCTCCTGGCCGACCACTTCCTGAAACGGCTCGCTCTCCGGGAGGGGCGGCGCAAGGTGTTCGCGTCGGCCGCCTACGGGATCCTCGAGCGCTACGCCTGGCCCGGCAACGTGCGGGAGCTCGAAAACGCCGTGGCCCACGCCTACGTGTGCTCCCCGGGCGACGTGATCCAGCCCGAGGCCCTCCCCGACCACATCCTCCGGGGCGAGGACCCCTTCGGCGGCGAAGACCCCTACGCCGAGGAGCGCGAGCAGATCTACGCCGCCCTCGAGGCCACGGGCTGGAACAAGGGCGAAGCCGCCAAACGCCTGGGCTGGAGCCGCACCACCCTGTGGCGCCGGATGCGGGACCTGGGCATCCGGGACACCCGCCGCAAGCCCCCCGCCCCCCTCTGAACGCCATTCCCCTCTTTTTTTCGAAAAAGCGACCCGTCCCCCTCAAGCCCCCTCCCCTGCCGTCCGATCCTATTCCCCGTCAACTTTGCGACGAACCAAGCCCCTCCCCAATTGTTTCAACTGGAAACACAGAGAAACAAACCTGAACAACCTTGTGAAACACTAAAGCCAACAGGGTAACCGGACAGACTCGTAACATCCCGTTTTCCAAGATTGTTTTGCTTTGTGGCCACCCCCGGCACGCCTCTCGCATGCCGGAAGGTTGTACCCACGTTCACATTCACCAGGAGGGAACCACGGATGCGAAACCCGCTGCCACCGCTCCTCGCAGCCCTCCTCGCGGCTGGGCCGGCCCTGGGGGCCGGGCCGGACGTACGGGCCGATCTGTCGGCCGAGTACGAAACCCGGTGGGCCCAGATGCACGCGGGAGACGACGAAACCGACCAGGACCTGGCCGTGGACCTGGGCCTCGAGGCCGGCCGCGTGGCCGTGGAGGGGCTCGGGTTCTCGGGCCGGCTCCGCTACGAGGCCGACCTCGACGGCACGGCCGAGGCGAGCCCGTACAAGGACACCCTCGACACCTATTCCAACCGGGACGACTGGCGGCTCTACCGGGCCGTCGTGTCCTACGACCTGCCGGCCGGCTGGGCGCGCCTCGAGGCCGGGCGCCAGGAGGTCTGGAGCGCCGAGACCGTGCTCTTCGACGGCGGGCTCGTGCGCCTCACCCCCTGCCGCTGGGCTCAACTCGAGGCTTTCGGCGGCCGCCGGGTGAGCTTCTACAAGGACCCGGAGCCCAACGCTGTCTACGGCGGCAACCTGGATCTGCGGCCCCTGCCCGGCACTCTCGTAAGCCTCGAGGACGTCCACTACATCGAGAACACCTTCGAGGCCCGGCTGGTCCAGGATCTGGCCGGCTGGGGCACCGGCCGACTGGGGTACCGGATGGTCAACGCCGACCCCCAGGAACTCTCGGCCGCCCTCCACCTCTACCCCTGGGCCGAGGCCGAGGTGCACGCCACCTACGTGCGCACCCTGGCCGAGGAGGGCGACGACGACTACGCCTACGACTACACCTCGGCCGACGACCACGAGGTGCCCTACCTCACCTTCGAGCCCCTGGAGCCCTACGCCGACTATACCCTGACCGTGCGCCAGGGGTTCTTCGGCAAGGTGGGCCTGGGGGCCCGGCTCCGCCACCACAACGTGGTCGACGAGGCCGACGAGGACACCTACAACGTGGACTTCGACGAGGGGGCAATCCTCCTCGACCTCTCGGACCTCCCCTGGCCGGGGCTTCGCCTCGACGCCGAGGCGGTGCGCTGGGTCGAAAACCGCGACCGCTCGGACATCACCGAGGACAACCTCTGGGGGGTTACCGTGGCGGTGGAGCAGTCCTGGCGGGGCCACGCCCTGGGCGCCTCGTTCCAGAAGCAGGCCTACGACTCCGACGGCCGGCCCCGGGACAGCCGGGCCTGGGAGGCCTGGGCCCGGGTGCGGCTCCTGGAGAGCGCCGCGCTCCACCTGCGCTACGCCCGGGAAACCGACGACCTCTACCGGGCCGACGGCGTCGACGCCCTGAACACCTTTACGGCCCGCCTGAACCTGACCTTCTAACCACCGGGGAGACACCGCCATGCGACGGATCCGACTGCGAACCACCGCCCTGGCCGCAGGCCTCGCCCTCTCCCTGGGCCTCGGTTGCGTGACCAGCCTCAAGGGCCTGCGGTTCGACCACAAGCTCCACTCCGGGGAGGCCGGCTGCGCCGACTGTCACGCCGGCGCCAAGCGGCCCGACCACGAGGCCTGCGCGGCCTGCCACGAGATCGACCAGAAGAACCCGTCGGACGCGTGCCTCACCTGCCACACCGAGGGCGACTACCTGGTGGAGGCGGCCCGGCCCGCCTCCTACGCCGACGTCATCTTCGACCACGACGCCCACGC
The DNA here is from genome assembly GCF_054656955.1 of Deferrisoma palaeochoriense. NCBI lineage: Bacteria > Pseudomonadati > Thermodesulfobacteriota > Deferrisomatia > Deferrisomatales > Deferrisomataceae > Deferrisoma > Deferrisoma palaeochoriense. The sequence continues at coordinate 34,156 of NZ_BAAHXI010000001.1, read as the reverse complement.
CGACGTGGACTGCGCCCGGTGCCACGCCGGAGCGGCCACGAGCACCCGGGCCAGCGACTCGAACCTGCCCGGGATGAAGGTATGCCTCGGCTGTCACGACGGCGACGAGGCGCCCTCCGACTGTGCCACCTGCCACCAGAGGCTCCGCAAGGACGTGCGGCCCGCGAGCCACAGCGCGGCTTGGCCGAAAGCTCACGCCGAGGCGGGCCGCCTGGACGGGGAGTCGTGTACCTGGTGCCACGGCGAAAACGCCTGCTCCGACTGCCACGCCACGGCCCGGCCCAAGAGCCACACTCCGGCCTGGAAGAACTCCGGCCACGGCATCGCGGCCGACCTGGATCGAAAGGCCTGCGCGGCCTGCCACCGGGCCGACGAGTGCTCCCGGTGCCACCGCACCCGGCCGGCGAGCCATTTCGGCGCGAACTTCCGGATCCCCCTCGACGCCGGCCAGGGCCACGCCGGCCTGGTGGCCCGCCGGGGCGGGGCCCGCAGCTGCCGCGCCTGCCACGAAGCGAGTTTCTGCCTGACCTGTCACCCGGGCGGGTTCTGACCCCGGAGCCCCACAACGAGGAGGAGACCCATGCGCATCAAGCCCAGAGGATTTCACCGCGCCCTGGTTACCGTGGCCGGGGCCGCACTGCTGAGCGCCGGCCCCGCCGCGGCCTTCGATCACGGGCAACTCGAAGCGCTGTACAACGATCCCGAAACCGGCGGAGCCAACGTCTGCCGGGTATGCCACCCCGAGGCCGTGGAGAGCTTCAAGGCCTCGGTCCACTACACGTCCCGCTCCGTGGTGGAGAACGAGAACTTCTTCTTCCCGGGCGGCGGCAAGCACGGCATGCTCGACCGGGCCTGTGCGCTCGTGGGCTCGCCCATGCTCCTGAACATGCTGGGCACCTCCTACACCTCCGTGGAGGTGGCCGCCGAGCAGGGCGGCACCCCGGGCCAGCAGTGCGGCTCGTGCCACACGAACTACTACAACACCCTGTTCGAGGGGTTCCTGACCCAGCAGTTCATGGGCATGGAGATGGACGCCGCCTCGGCAGCCTCACAGGCCGAGCAGATCATGCTCTCCGGCGTCGACTGCCTCGTGTGTCACGCCGAGGAGTACGACTTCCGGATCCGCACCACCTATGAGCCCGATCCGTACGGGCTCAACATGGGCTTCGGCACGCTCGACGGCGTTCCCCAGCGCATCAAGCAGGACCGCTCGGCCGAGGCCCTGGCCTCGATCGTCCGGACCCCCACGGACGAGATGTGCCTGCGGTGCCACGAGCACGGCCGCACCGACTACAAACGGGGCGAACTGCCCGAGGCCGAGTACGACATCCACTACAAGCTCGGCGTGTCGTCGGAAAACCCGTGCCTGTTCTGTCACGAGGCCACGGACCACAAGTTCAACCGGGGCCCCATGGTGAACGGCGACCTGTTCGCCTCGGACTACCCGGTCAACTCCGACGAGAACGACGCCTCGTGCGCGGGCTGCCACACCGACCGGCCCCACTCGAGCGACCGGCTCAACGACCACGTGGAGAAGATCGCCTGCGAGACCTGCCACATCACCTGGACCTCCGGGGCCGAAACCACGATCTGGGGCGACGGCGGATTCCTGGCCCTGGCCAAGGGCAAGGACAACCGGCCCGTGAAGCTCTACACGAAGAAAGAGGGCGGCCAGCCGCTCACCAACGAGGAACTCTGGGAGAACTACCACCAGCGGCCAATCTACATGCCGTTCTCGGGGCTCACGAGCTTCCTGGCCCAACCCCTCCCGGTGACCAACCCGGCCACGGGCGAGGCGCCGCGGATCTACCCGTTCAAGACCATCATCAACCCCCTGCCCTTCGACGGCCGGTTCTTCGGGATCGGCGTGGACGACGTGGATCGCGACCGCGACGGCGTCAACGACTACTCCATGTTCGCGGCCATGCGGATGTTTGCCGAGCAGTACAAGATGCTCGGGTTCATGGACCAGGACTTCGACTTCTCGAAGTTCCAGGTGGACGAGGCCACCGGCATGGTGGTGACCACCGTGGACCCGGCCGACCCGGCGTACCCGGGCTACGCGGCCATGGCCCAGATGGCGGCGTTCCCGAACATGCTGTTCTTCGACAAGTACACCTTCGGGTACAACTGGTACCAGGACCTCGGGAAGCTGGCCGAGGCGGGCAAGATCACCACCTGGGACGAAGCCTACCGGCCCCTCGCGGTCAAGGACATGCGAAAGGCCGTGGAGGTGGGGATGAGCCGGCTCCTGGACATGATGCTCCAAATGGGCTTCGACCCCACCGAATACGGCATGACCGCCGAGCAGATGAAAGCCATGTACTCGAAGGACGCGCTTTCGGCCGACCAGGTCGTGGTCATGGCCGCCCCGCCGGGGAGCGAGATGCAGATGATGCTCTCCCAGATGGGCGTGGACCCGGCCCTGTGGCAGAACTACCCGGCCTACTCCAACGGTGTCACCCTGGGCGGCCACGGCGTGCGCAAGGACGACGCCCTCATGTGCGCCGACTGCCACGACGCCGAACGGAGCGTGTTCAACCAGAAGGTGGAGGTGCCCACCTATGGGCCTAATGGCCTGCCGCTCGTGCACTGGGAGTTCTACTCCAAAGAACTCCTCGAGAAGGCCGAGGCCGGGGAGATCGTGGAGGACGTGTGGGAGGCCGGGTACGCGCTGGCGAGCGACGACTTCGAGATGGGCGGGCCCTTCGTGACCGCCTCCCAGGCGGCCGAGGCCCTGGGCATCACCTTCGGACTCGACGGCGACTACATCGCGGTCTTGGTGCCCACCACCCGGCTCGCCACCAACTGGGAGGTGCTCGGGTACTCCGCGGCTCGGATCGCCGAACTCACCGGCACCTCGTCCGAGGAGGCCGGCGGGGTGATCCCGGGCGACGTGGAGTCGGACGAGGCCGGCTCCAGCGAGTGCTTCGTGCAGGCGCTGGGCGGTGAGGTCGGCCCCCTGGCCGGACTCTCCTGGCTCCTGGCCGCTGCGGCGGCAGGTCTCGGTCTGACAGGACGTAAACGGTAGCGGTACCCGCGGGGCCCGTTCTCCAGGGAACGGGCCCCCCTATTCCGGGGAAATGTGAAATTTTCCACATTTAAACGCCAGAGAAAGGAGGTGCCCCATGGTGTAGCCGCGAAGTGGGAGTTCTTGCCCGCGTAATAGGTCTTCCAGTTCCTTCACGAGGAGGAGAAGCCAATGAGATCGCTCCGATGGTTGCGATACGCTGCCGCCGCTCTCCTGTTCCCCCTGGCGCTCGGCGCCTGCGGCGGGTCGGACGATGACGACGACAACGCCGGATCGCCTACACCGCCGGTGAGCACCACGATCACCCGCGAAGACGTCGCGGCCCGGCTCGACGGCGTGCTCAAGACCGGCCTCAACACGATCAATGCCGACCAGGTCGCCGCCCTCTTCTTCGACGGCGATCCCTCCAACGACCCCTTCGTCCTCGACGTCCGAAACGCCGAGGACTACGCCAAGGGCCACATCCCGGGCGCGGTGAACGTGCCCCTCAAGGAGTTCGCCCAGCGGTACCTCGAAGAGGGCGACGCCCTCGTTCCCGCCGACAAGAACGTGGTGGTGGCCTCCTACTACGGGGGCGACGGGAACATGGCGAGCCTTCTCATCAACGCCGTGCGGATCAAGGATCCGGCGAACTTCGGGGACTACCCGTGGTCGAAGACCATCATGATGGGCATGATGGCCTGGAGCTTCGACAAGGAGCTTTCCAACGGCCACCGGTGGACCGACGACGCGGGGGACAAGCGCCTCGCTGACGGCCCCGTCGAGACCACCGCCTACACCGGGGGTTCCTTCGACCTTCCGGAGTTCTCCGGGTTCAGCGCCGACACGGTGGAAGGGGTGATCCTGGAGCGGGCGGCAAAGTACCTCGCCCAGGCCGACACCCCCCTCACGCTCCAGATGCCGGCCACCGAGCTCAAGGCGCTCCTCGACGACGGGGATCCGGCGAACGATCCCCAGATCCTCAGCGTGCGGGGCGCCGCCCACTACGCGCTCGGGCACATCCCCGGGGCGCTCAATGTGTTCTGGAAGGACACGGCCGTCCTCGAGAACCTGACGATCCTCGATCCCGACAAGCCCGTGGTGGCCTACTGCTACACCGGCCACACCGGGTCGCTGGCCACCCTGACGCTGGCGATTCTCGGGTACGACGCGAAGAACCTCCTTTACGGCATGGACGGCTGGTACCCCTCCCCGACGGTCGGCGCGGGCAAACTCCCCAACTTCGACACGATCCGGGGTTGGGACTTCCCCGTGGACGACGGGGGAGCGGACGACCTGGGTTCCCTGGCCGCCTACAAGCCGCCCACCGGCTGCAAGGGGTGCCACACGAGCCTCACGGCCATCTTCTACGACCTGACCACCAACCCGCCCCAGGCCACGGAGGCACCACCCTCCGTGGGGGAGGGGTGAGGGGGCGCCGTGGAGCCCGTGCCGGCTTCCAAGAAGTTCTGGATCTACGACGGTCACCTTGCCAGCTACGATGCCAAGTACGCCAGCGCGTTTGACGAGGACGGGGACATCCACCCCGGCCGGAACTGCACCGACTGCCACGGCGGCGACACCGCCAAGTCCAGCCGAGCCGAAGCCCACACCGGTTCGTTCGCGGCCATCCCCGGCGGCGAGGCCGCCTGCCTGAACTGCCACAGCGTGTTCCATCCGAACACGGCCGAGGCGAACAACGGCCTCCACGCCACCCTGGCCGGGTATACGGCGATCCTGTCGAAGCGGGGCTTCGACCCGGAGGACGAGACCTCGGCCGAGCGGTTCGAGGAGCAGTGCACCAAGTGCCACACGGCCAACAGCAGCGGCGACGTGGCCTGCGGCCAGTGCCACGTGAGCGTGCCCGCGCCGGCGGGCGGCGGGCTCCTGGCCGGCCACCGGTTCCAGGGCACCCCGAGCATGGACAACAACTGCACCGCCTGCCACGGCTCGCGGGTCAAGGACGAGTATTACGGGCTCAACAACGAGCTCCTGGCGCGCAACCGCCAGTTCCTGGGCGAGGACAGCCCCTGGAAGGACGAGGCCTTTGAACTCGAACCTGACGTGCACAAGGAAGCCGGGCTCGCCTGTGTGGACTGCCACTCCGGCGACGAGATGCACGGCGCGGGCGCGCCGGAAAACGACGACCGCTACGCGGTTTCGACCTCGCCCGCCTGCGAGGACTGCCACGACGACCTCGTGGGGGCCAACATGCTCCACAGCCAGCAGCACCTCGACGCCATGGACTGCTACGTCTGCCATGCCCAGCCCTACAAGAACTGCTTCGAGTGCCACACCGACGTCACGGAGAACGGGGTGCCCTACTACGTGATCTCGGAGAACGAACCCGGCGGCAATTACGACCACCTGATGACCTTCCGGGTGGGCAAGAACCCCAAGTGGCTCGACGGGGTGGAGGGCGCGAAGAAGTACGCGGTACTGCGGCACGTGCCGGTGGACCCCGACGTGTTCACGTACACGGGCGACAATGCTGTGGAGGGGCTCCTGCCCAACGCGGACGCCCGGCCCACCTGGGCCTACGCCACCCCCCACAACATCCGCCGGAAAACGAAGATCACCGAAAGCTGTGAAAACTGCCACGGGGCCGACTACAGCAAGTTCTGGCTGACCGACCCGGTGGAGAACGCCTATGGCTGGGTGGGCGAGGTGTACGAGAACTTCGAGCGCGCGGCCAACCGGAACATCGTCCGTGCAGAACCGGTGCCGATGCCGACCGCGACCTTCGGCACCAGCCTGCACAAAACCCGCGCCGGGAAGGCCAGTTGGTACGCGGCCGAAAACGGAGGGTTCGAAACCCTGACCGGCGTCCCGTACGAGGACCTGGGCTGCAAGGACTGCCACCGCTCCGACATGACCGAGGCGGAGTGGGAAGCCCAGGGGAGCACCGCCTCCTGCAACGACTGCCACCGGGACGAGCCCATCACCGGCAGCACCTGCCTCAAGTGCCACGGCCGCCAGGGCGCCGAGAAGAGCCAACTCGCCGCCGGAAACCAGGCCGTCTCCGACGTCCACCGCGATGACCTGGGCATGGACTGCATGGACTGCCACACCTCGGGCGACGTCCACGGCGACGGCACCACCTACGACTCCATGCTCGCGGACGGGGCGATCGACGCCAAGTGCGAGAACTGTCACGACCCCGAGGGCCTGGAGGCAAACGCCTATCACACCCGGCACCTCGACGACATCGACTGCAGCGCCTGCCACACTCAGTCGGTGATGAGCTGCTACAACTGCCACTTCGACAAGCAGGTTGAGGACCACACCAAGAAGATCGCCTACGGCCAGTTCACCGGGTTCAAGCTCCTCATGAACCGCGGCGGCAAGGTCACGGCGGCCACGATGATGAGTCTCAAATACGGCTCCGGCGCCGATGCGAAGACCTTCGTGGCCTTCGCGCCCTACTACGGCCACACCGTGAAAAAGGACGCCGTCACGTCGTGCAACGACTGCCACGGCAACGCGGCGGTCCAGTCGTATACGGGTACGGGCACGATCCAGGTGGTGGGTTGGAACGAAACCGAGGGCAAGCTCGTGCCGCCCCAGGGGATCATCCCCGTTCCGCCGGACTACAATACGGCGCTCAAGTTCAGCTTTGTGGACTGGGACGGAACCACCATGGTCGACGGGAAACCGGCCTGGTTCCACCTGAAGGACGAGGTGGATCTCTTCCAGGTCCGGGAGGGGTACGGCACGCCCTTGACCGACGGCCAGATGAACTGGCTCAAGGTGTCCATGGAGTAACGTGCCGAAGGTGAGGGGCACACGGGCCGCCGGGCGTGACGCCCGGCGGCCCTTTTTTCCGGGGGCCTTCACCCTCCGTTGCCGGCCGTCAGCGTCTTCACGATGTGCTCCCGTAGGGCGGCCGCGGCGGCCGAGGGAGGCTTGGAGCCCGGAAGCAGCAGGGTCCGCAGCCGGCGGTGCTCGAACCCCTTGACCCGGTGGGTTCGGAGCGCCCCGTCGAACGAGGTCACCAGGTCCGACGGCAGGAACGCCACCCCGTCGCCCCGCAGCACCGACTCCCGCAGCGCCACGAGGTCGTCGAAGACCACCACGCCCCTAAATTCATCAATTCTTCGTCCCGCCCCGGCCAAGTTCGCCTCGAGGAGCGCCCGGCAGCACTGGGCTTCGGCGGGCACCAGGAGTATCTGCGAAAGGAGATCCTCCACGGCTAGCGTTCCCACCGGAACGCCCAAGCCGGGGTGGCTTGCGAACACCACCTCGTCCCCTCCCAGGGGAATCCGGTCGCACCCGACGGCCTCGAACCCGAGGCAGTGCTCCACGACCGCCAGGTCGTAGGCTCCACGGGCGACCCCCAAGGCGATCTGCTCCGGCGTCCCGAACTCCAGCCGCAGTCGGGGCGGCCGGCGGCTCGTTGCCGCCAGGAACCCGTGGAGCACCTCGGGCAGTCGCAGAATCCCGAACTCGGGGGTACAGGCGAAACCGACCGGCCGATCGAACCCGGCGATCCGGACCCGCTCCTCGATCTCGCCCTCCAGTTCCAGAATGCGCCGGGCCTTTTCGAGCACCTCGCTCCCCACCTCGGTGGGCACGATGCGCGGACCGGAGCGGTCGACCAGGGCCACGCCGTACTGTTCCTCCAAGAACTGGATCCTACGGGACACGGTGGACTGGGACACGCACAAACTTTCCGCGGCCCGAGAGAAGCTCCCCTTCTCCACCACCTCGATCAACGACCTCCAATACACAGACTCCATCGGTTTCCCTCTCGGCTACGAAGGTAGTCCCGGGCGCGGATGGGGAACGGACGTTGGCCCGGGGCGAGCGCGGCACACGTTCGCCGCGCCGGAACCGCCCCCTTTGCCCGAGATCGCGCGCCCCTCTGTTCGCCGGATCGAAGGCGGCGCCCCCTCGTGCATCCAACCATAAGGCCAGCAACCCGCCGCCGCGTCTCCTGCCGGGATCGCCTCTCGTATACGTTTCGGAGCTCCATCCGGATCTGACCCTCCATGCGCCCAACGCATGGGTCGATGCAAAACATTCGCTTCCGGTCCGGCGACGCCCGCAGTATCCTGAACCCGCATTCACCGCAGCAATATGTGAAATATACCACAAAAATACACGGCGTCCACAGGCCAAAGAATGCCCATACCCGGCGGGGATGACCCGGAGGGAAAGGAGGTGATGGATCGAGATCGGGTACGCCGGTCCCCAGGGACACACCACAATGCGAGGGAGGAATGAGGATGCGGAAGATTCTATGGGTGTTGGTTCTCGGTTTTGCGGTAGCGCTCGCCGGGTGCGCGGGCGACGATGGAGACGACGGCGCGCCGGGGGCCCCGGGAGCCCCAGGGAAAGACGCCGTGGACACCGGGACGATCACGGGGGTGGTGGAGGACGCCACCGGTGCCGTCGTGAGCGGTGCCACCGTCACGACCGATCCTGCAACCCAAACGGTCACCACCGACGATCAGGGCACGTTCGCCCTGGCTGACATTCCGGTGGGCGCCTACGTGTTGACCGCCACGAAGGACGGCATGGGGACGACCACCCTGCCGGTCGGCGTGGCCGGCGGGGCGACCACCAACGTGAGGCTCACCCTCACCGCGGATTCCGGCACCGAGGAGACCTCCGGCCAGATCCTGGGCAAGGTGTTGGACGTGAACGGCCAGCCCGTGGCCGGGGCCACCGTGGAGGTGGAGGGCCAGGGCGTCACGGCCACCACCGACGAAACCGGCGCCTTCACCCTGGAGGGCGTAGAGCCAGGGTTCGTGTACCTCTACGTGACGAGCCCGGACAAAACGATCTACCTCGACGGCGAAACCCGCTCGTCGATCTACGTCGCCGCGGGCGACACGGTGGAAGACGTCACCGTGACCCTCTCGGGCCGGCCCAGCGACGAGGCCACTTACGTCGGCATGGGGACCTGCAAGCGCTGCCACGGCGACGAGTGGGCCGACCTGTTCGCCGCGTTCGACGGCACCGCCAGCGCCTCGGCGCACTCCCGGTTCGTAACCGAGGGGACGAGCCAGATGGTGTACCCGGACCTCTGGCCCGAACCTGGCGACAAGGTGGTACCCCGAAGCTCCACGGGGGAACTCCTGCTCGTTCAGGACCCCCAGACCGGCGAGGGCCTCGTGAACGTGGTGCTGTGCACCCGCGACGGCGAGGACGGCCGGGAATACCTGTTCAAGTTTTACCCCGAAACCGACTCACCCGTCACCGACCCGGCCGATGAAGACCTCCTCGACTGCTCCGGGGCCGACGGCGACATCTTCGCGTGGAAGACGGCTCAGGACGCCGGGACCTACGACCCCACGGCCGGGCCTGTGTTCATCCCGGTGGCCGCGACCATCGGCGGTCAGGGCAACTGGGGCGAGGGCTGGGCCGACCCGGACCACACGACGCCCGACCGCCACCCCAACTTCGGCGAGGGCAAGCAGCGCTACATGTGCCGCATGCAGGACGTGCCCTGGCTCCGGCAGTGGGCTAAGGACAACGGGGTGACCAACTGGCTCGACGAGAACTACAGGGACTGGGTGGCCTACATGCCGGTGTACATCATGCAGGACGGCACCCCGGTGGGGAGCGAGGTTCTGGGCCCCAACGACGTGACCGGCTTCCCCGCCTTCTGGGAGAAGTCCCCGACCCACTGGGCCTACCCCGCCAACACCTGGTCGCGCGGGTGCACCGGGTGTCATTCCACTGGCGTGAGGATCACCTCCCAAACCTTCGCCGACGCCCATGAACCGGGCGACGCCAAGGAGGTGGTCACGAACGTCGAGTTCACCGCCCTCAACGTTACCTGCGAGCGCTGCCACGGCCCGGGCTCGGAGCACGTGAACACCAAAAAGAAGGCGAAGCTGATCCTGCCCCAGTACCTCACGGCCAAGGCGGCGAACGAGACCTGCGGCCAGTGCCACGGCTCGCACCCTGGCAAAAGCGCGAACCCCACGGTCCACAAGTACGCCTACAACGCCGACTACGAGGACGCCATCGGGTACGGGTACTTCGTGCCCGGGGTGTACGACATCGAGGACTTCTTCTGGAAGTTCGATCAGCCGACCTGGGCGCAAAACGAGTACTCGGGCAACAAGCTGAACGGGGAGTACCTGGGCACGTTCCACACCTGGCCCGACCAGACCCACTCCCGGGCCCACTCCCAGATGCTCTCGGAGATGCGTCGGTCGGTCCACTACAACAACTCGTTTGAAAAGCTCACGTGCTTCACCTGCCACGACGCCCACACCCTGGACGCCCCCGACCTCGAGGTGGACGGCGTGGAGTTCCCGCACGCGGCGTACGCCGACAACACCCTGTGCCTCGCGTGCCACGCCACCCACGGGCCCTTCGAAGACCTCGCCAAGCAGGACGTAAAGGACGCGAGCGGCGGGAATTTCCAGGCCCTAAGTAAGGTGGCCCGGGTGGTGGCCGAGCACATGGAGGCCGAGGCCAGCATGGGCGCCGCCCCCTACACACCGACCGACCCGGACATGCCGTCGGGGGCCTGCACCTCGTGCCACATGCCCAAAATCGGGAAACTCCAGGACGTCAAGATCGACGCCGAGTGGCACCTGGCGTGGGACAGCAACGGGAAGAGCGCCGTGGCCGAGGGCAATGTCGGGTCCCACGTGTTCGACGTGGTCTGGCCGGCCCAGAGCGCCGTGCTGGTGCCCACGGCCACCCGGGACGCCGACGTGATGCCGAACTCGTGCAGCAAGTGCCACGACTTCGCCCGGTTCAGCGGGGACGACGACTAGCCCGACCTCTTTTCCCTTCCGGTTCGGTTCTACGACATCGCTCGTGGGGCTGATCCTTCGACCGGCCGCCAGGGCCCCACCTGGCGGCCGGCTTTTTTGCCTCACACCTTCACTATTACTCCGGCGGCTAAACAGAAGCGGCTTCGGGGCGTGTGGCCTGCTGGAGCGCCGGGTGCGGCCCCTCACGTCGCCGCGCCCCTCGAGGCTTGGATTGCTTTGGAAGATCCGGAACTTCCGCTCTCGGCGCCCCGAGCCACCGAACCGGCAACGGCATGCAAGGGCGCGGCGATCGGGTGCCGCACTCGCGCCCGGCCGGAAGCAGGTCCCACGCCCCGGCGGCCACGTGTGCGCCGTTATAGACGCCGGGCTGATAATACCAACGGAAGTGTTGTCAGATTCCCGTGGTTGCTGCGGAAACCAGCGGGTGGGGCGGTGGAGAGCCGGGTGCGGCGGGCATCTCGTCTACCTGTGCCGCATCAACAGAAAGGCAGAGGGTAGGTCGCCCGAGAGATTCTCCAGCCTGGGTGTCTCGCCAGAGCGCCCATCCCACCCCGGGGAAGGTGGAGAGGGGGGGAAAGCGCCCCCTACTCCCCCCGCTCCCGGATGGCGTCGAGGGCGGCCTGGGCGTACCGGCGGTATTTGCGCTCCTGGAGGAACGGCTCCAGGGCGGGCACGGCCCGGGGGGTGCCGATGCGGGCCAAAGTTTCGAGGGCGAGCCGCACGTTCGCCGCCTTGGGGTCCTGGAGCGCCTTCAGGAACGCGGACTCGTACTCGGGGCCGCCGTGGGCGGCCAGGTTCTGGAGGGCGAAGTGGCGCACCACCTCGTTGGGGTGCTCGGCAAGGGGCGCGATGCGGGGCAGGAACTCCGGCCCGCCCCGGTCGAGGAGGATCTGGAGCGCGACGGCCGGCAGATTCGGGTCGGCGTCCCCGAGCCAGTCGGCGACCGCCCGGACCTGGTCGGCGGTGAGGGCCCCTCGGCGGTCGTAGACCACCATGGCGGCCCGCGCCCGGTCGTCGGCCGGGGCCTTGGGGTCTGCGGCGAGGTCCAGGAAAAACCGGGTCGTGGCCGGGCAGTCGAGCCGCTCGAGCACGTCCAGGATCCGGCCCTTTTCGGCGGCGGGAACCTCGGGGTCGGCCCAGAGGGCCGCGAGCGCCGGCACGGCCTCCTCTTCGAGGCAGCTCCACTCCCGGATCGCGGCGCCGGCGTGCTCCCCGGCCTTGACCGCCGCCGCGAGCACCTTCCGGCCCCGGGGGTCGCCCCGGCCGGCCAGGATCGTGGCGGCCCGGAACCGGAGCCGCCAGGAGTCCGATGCCAGGGCCTCGGCCAGGAGTTCCTCCGCCCCGGGAGCCCCGATCCTCGCCAGGGCCCCCAGGGCCGCCGCCCTCACCCGGTCGTCGGGATCGGTCCACCCCCAGGCGATCACGTCGGGATTGCCCCCCCGACGGCCCAGGGCCTCCAGGGCGACGGCCCGGACCCTCGGGTCGGCGTCGCCCACGGCCCGTTCCAGGGCCCGGATCGCGGCGTCGCCCGGAACGTTCTCGAGAGCCATCACGGCCTTCTTGCGCACCCAGTAGTCCCGGTCGGAGAGCATCTCGGCCAAGGGGCCGGCCGCCTCCGGAAGCCCAGTGCGGCCCAGGGCCTCGGCGCAGGCCGCCTTGACGCCGAACGCGTCCTCGGTCTCGTTGCGGTAGGCCTCGGCCAGGAGCCGCACCGCCTCGGCCCCGCCCACCTCCGCCAGGGCCTCGGCCGCCTTCCGCCGGGCGTTGCCGTCGGGACCCGAAAGGTCGGCCCGCAGCGCGTCGAGGTCCGCCGCCAACCCCACCCCCCCAATGGCCCAGAGAACCGCCCCCACGATCCACCATCTCGCGATCATCCCATCCCCCTTACCGGAACTCCTCCCCCACATCGGACCAGACCCAATGGTACTTGAGGTAGCGCTCCGCCGCATCCTCTGGGTGGCACACGGCGCACACGCTGCGGCCGGCCTCGGCCGGTTCCCGGAGCCGGAGGAACCGGGTCACCACGTTGGGCCCGAGGGTCCCGAACCCCGGCTTGATGAACGCGCCGAAGGGGCTCCACACGTGGGGGTCGTGGCAGCTCACGCACTGGAGGTTCCCGGTGGGCCCCGGCCTCCCCTCGCGGTCGTAAAGCGGGATCACCGGCGGCTGGCCGGTCTTCAGGGCCCAGGTGTCCGCGAGCGCCATGGGCCGCTGGAGGTAGATGGTGCCCCGGGGCGTCAGGAGCGGCTCGGCGTCCTTCATGTGGTGCTGGAGGAGGAGCACCTCTCCCTCGATGGGGCCCCCCTCCCGGTGGCACGACCGGCACAGCCGGTTCGGCGGGTACGCGCCGGGCGCGGGTTCCAGCGCCCACAGGGCCCGGTCCACCCCCCGGTGAGCCCGGTGACAGGGCCCGCAAGGCCCCAGGGGGTCGGGGGGATCGGTAGGGATGTCGTGGGGGGTGCCCCGCACGGCGGCCTCGGCCGGGTGGCACCGGGCGCAAAGCGTCCCGTCGGAGGCCGGAACCCGGAGAAACGCGGGGATCCGCTCCCCGGCCGGGTCCCACCGGCCGTGGAGGTCGTGGCAGGTGGCGCAGGCAAGCGTCCGGCCGGCCCGGCCGCCCAGGGGATCGTAAAGCGGGAGGTCCCCCGGGTCCATCCCCTCGGGCAGCACCGCGTTCACCGGGTGGGAGCCGGGGCCGGCATGGGGGAGGGGGCCGTCGGCCGGCGGGCCGTGGCACCCGGAGCACTTCCGGTCGTTCCAGGTGCCCGGGGCGCCCTCCCGCAGCTTCCACAGGGGGGGTTCCCCCTCGTGGGCGTGCTGGGGATGGCAGACGTCGCAGGCCGCCCCCTCCCCGCCAACTCGGGGGTCGTGGGCGCTCCCCAGGAGCGAGGCCTTGTCGCCGTGGCAGACCAGGCACAACCGCGGGGGATCCCGGGGTTCCAGCCGGAACGCCCCGGGGCGGTGGACGTCGTGGCAGGTGGGGCATGACATGAACCCAAAGGGGTTCCGGCCGCCCTCTCGGTCGAACAGGGGGAGCCGGTCGCCCAGGCCCTTCCAGGCCGGGGGGCCTCCGGCGGTGTGGGCCGTAAGGCTCCGGATCTCGTCCCCGTGGCACCCCCGGCACCGGGCCTCCGCGGGGCCTTCCGTAGGCCGGCCGTGGGCCGGGTGACACGTGCCGCAGCCCTCGACCCCGCCGTGGGGCCGCTTCGCCGTCTCCTCCTTGTCGGGGTGACAGGCGAGGCAGGTGCCCTCCCCCAGCCGCACCGGTGCCTCCGGCCGGTGGGGATCGTGGCAGGTGGGGCAGGCTACGGCGCCCCGGGGGGCCCCGGCCCCCGTGGGGCCGAACACCGGCAAGCCCGGCCGGGCCTCTGCGGCCGCCGCCGGATGGAGCTGTCCCCCGTCGTGGCACCCCGCGCACCGGGCCGCCGCAGGTTCTGGGGCGTGGATGCGGTGGCAGGCGCTGCACCCCTCGGCCCCGCCGTGGCCTTTCCCCCCGTGCTCGGCCCCGTGACAGTCGGTGCAGGCCGCCTCGTCCGGGGCGCCCCCGTGGGCCCGGTGGCAGGTGGTGCACCAGAGCACCCGACCGCCGGCCAAGGGGACGGCCACCGGGTGGGCCCCGGCGTTCGCCGGCACGAAGGGGTTCTGGCCGGTGTGGCAGTAGAGGCACCGCACCCCTGGCATGCCGCCCAACAGAGGCTCCACCGCCGCCCCGTGGACCCGGTGGCAGGTGGCGCAGCCCATCCGGCCGTCGCTCTGGGTCGGAAGCCCCCGCCGGGCCAGCACCACCGGGTCGGCCCCGGCGGGAACGGGATCCCGGTGGGGGCCCGGCAGATCGGCGTGGCACCCGTCGCACAGGAGGTTCCCCTCGAGCGGAGCCCGGAGAAGCCCCGCCGCGCTCCCTTCCGGCTTCACCGGGTCGTGGGCCGCGTGGCACTCCGCGCAGTAGGGGGTGGCGGCCGGGTGGTGCCCCGGGCCCTGGCTTCCCTCGTGGCAGGCCAGGCAGGGGCGGCCCTCGGCCAAAAACGGCGCCTCGGAGTGGGGCCGGTGGCAGGCGCTGCACCCGGCCTCCCGGTGGGCGTCCAGGGGTTCGGTGGGGCGGTGGCACACCCGGCACAGATCGTCTCGCCCCCCGCCGTAGGGAGCCACCAGCAGGGCCCGACCCGCGCCCCCATGCACCCGGTGACACGTGGCGCACACGATCCGGCCCCCCTCGGTCCGGCCCCCCAGGCCGGCGACCCGGGCGGCGAGATCGGCGGGCAACACCCTTCCCCGGTGCCGGTCGCCCCGGCCGGGATGGCACGAGGCGCAGGGCTCGTC
Organism: Deferrisoma palaeochoriense; assembly: GCF_054656955.1. Classification (NCBI taxonomy): domain Bacteria; kingdom Pseudomonadati; phylum Thermodesulfobacteriota; class Deferrisomatia; order Deferrisomatales; family Deferrisomataceae; genus Deferrisoma; species Deferrisoma palaeochoriense. The sequence continues at coordinate 19,087 of NZ_BAAHXI010000001.1, read as the reverse complement.
GCCCCGGGGCAGCACCCGGAGCCACCGCCGGCCGGCCTCCCCCCCGGCGTGGGGGGAATGGCAGGTGCCGCACTCGATCCGGCCCCGGTAGAGCTTGAAGGGATCCGGCAGTTCCCGGCCGGCCGGCACCCCCGCCGGGTGCTGCGCCCCCCGCCCCAACACCCGGCGACTGTCCACCACCGAGCCGTTGTGGCACGACCGGCACACCCGTTCCTGGGCCGCTTCGTCGCCCAGGAGCACGTCGCGGTCGGTCCGGAGGAGGTCGAAGGCCGCCCGGTCCCGGGAGGGGTGGCAGGCCACGCAGGGCCAGTCGTCCACCGCGGCCGCCAGGGCCACGGCCGGCCAGAGGAGCAGGAGGGCGAGGAGCCGGATCATCCGGAGGCCGGGGCCTCCCGCTTAAAGATGAAAAACGCTCCCCGCACCTCGCCCTGGGGCGTGGTGTAGGGGATGGTGGTCACGAGTTCCCACCCCTCCTCCCCCGCCCGTTTCACCTTGGTCAGGTCCAGGGCCTCCTTGGGCAGCCCGCCAAAGGGCTCCGGGTTGGGAACGAAGATCTGGCCGTACTCCCATCTTCGGCTCAAAGAATCACCTCCGGCTGTCAGGCTGGGAAGCTGGAAAGTTAGGAAGCCGGGAAGCTGGAACGCTGTGAACCCATCAGAAGCCGTGCTAGTGGCCCGTCTCACCCAAAAAACATGCAAATTGCGGCGGTGGGGCTGGGGGTCCGACGAAGCGCGACGGCCGAGCAACTCGGGCCGCCCGGCGCCAGGGGAGCGGCCGCGGCGCGTGCCCTCACGCGCCGCAGCGGACCGCGCCGAGCCGGCCCCTGCGAGGCCGTTCAGCGAAGGAGGGGCCCCCAGCCCCACCCCTTGGGGAAACTACGGGATTTCGGGAACGCATCATTAGATCGCCGCCGCTCACAGGGGGATCAGCAGGCCGGGGACGGACCTTCCCGTCAAGGGCTGCCCGCCCCGGGAAGCACCTTCCAGACCCGGCCGGCCGAGGCGTCGAGAACCCACAGGCCGTCGCGCCACCGAAGCCGCAGGGGGTCCCCGAACCGCACCGTCCGACCCTCGCACCGGACGGGACCAGCAGAGCGGCCGGGGTCGAGAAGCACCACGCACCCCGTGACCCCGTCCGACACCCAGACCCGGCCGCTCGGGTCCACCGCGATCCCGGTGGGCCGGGTGAACCCGGTCCCGCCGAGGTCCACGGGCCCCACCAGGGCGCCCGTGGGGGCGAAGCTCCACACCCCCGGCCCGGCCGGGTCGGTCACGTAGGCCTCCCCCGACGGCCCCACGGCCACGGAAAACGGCGCCCGGGCCCGGCCCGCGAGATCGGTCCAGGCCAGGAGCGCCCCGTCGTACGCGAACAGGAACACCCGGGGCGGGTCCCGGTCCACCACCCAGGCGATCCCGTCCCGGGCGTCGAGCCCCACCGGGTCGGCGGGCGGGGGATCGGTCGCCAGGGGAGCCTCCCTGCGGCCGCCGGGGCCGTGGGTGACCAACCGGAACGAGCCCGTCTCCCCCACGAGTGCGACCACGACCCCGTCGGGGTCGGCGGCCACGAGCCGCGGCCGACCGTTCTCCACCGGCTCTAGCCCGTCGCCCGTCCGGCCCCGGACCAGCCGGCCCCCCAGGTCCTCCACGGCCCAGACCGCCCGGTCCGAGGCCACGGCGAAGGATCGGGGTTGGTCGAGCCGGGGCAGGGGGACCTCCAGGGTCCGCACGGACGCGCCCGGGTCTCCTCGCGCCGCGGCGGCCCACGCCAGAACCGCCCCGACCAGCGAAAGCAGGCGCCCCGGCCTCACCGGCTCCCCTCCAGCCACCGGAGCACGGCCAGGTCCTCGAGGAGCCGGCGGCGGTACGGGTCGTAGAGGTCCGGCCCGGCAAGCCAGGGGCTGCCCCGGCGGTGGCACTCGGTGCACCCCGGCCCCCGGGCCCGGAACCGGGCGTCCGGGCCCGGCCGGTCCACCGGCCGCCACCCCTCGGGGCCGCGCACCCCGACGAACACCCGGCCGCCCCGCCCGGGGGCGCGCCCGGGCACGAGCCGGGGCCCCACGAGGTGGCACACCCCGCAGTCGAGCCCCACCCGGTGCAGGTTCCAAAACGCCCGCAGTCGGCCGTCGCGGCCGTGGGCGACCGGCGGGTGGCACCGGGTGCAATATCCCCGGGGTTCCTCGATCCGGGCCCGGTCGTAAGCGTGGAAGGGGGGACGGAGGACCCGGGCCTCCGGCCGGATCCCCGTAGGGCCGACGGCCCCGGGCCACCGGGCGAACCCCAGGGCCGCCGCGGCCAAGCCGGCGAGGAGGACAAGCGAAGCGACCCGCCGCACCCAGGCGCTACCCACGGTCCACCCCCAGGGAGGAAAGGAGCTCCCGCGCCCTTGGGGCGGCCGGGCTGAACGGGTCCTGTTCCAGGAACCGCTCCAGGGTTTCCCGGGCGTCGGCGGTGCGCCCGGCCTTGGCGTACACCGCGCCCAGGTTGAACAGCGCCTGGGAGTAGCCCGGGTAGAGGGCCAGGGCCTCCCGGTAGGCCGCCGCGGCCTCGTCCCACCGCCCCTCGCGGGCCGCCTGGTTCCCCCGGGCCAGGAGGTCCTCCACCGAGGGCGGCCGCGGCTCCTCCTCGGCGGGCCGTTCCGTCTCCCCCACCCAGGTCGGCCAGGCCCGGGCGGCGAGATACCAGGAGACCCGGCCCGTGATCCAGGCCGCGTTCCAGGGAAGCTTCTCGGGGGCGACGAGGGCGAAGTAAAGGTGCCACCCCAGGGGCAGGAGGAGACCCAGGCCCAGAGCGCTGTGAATGCGGGCGGCCCGAACCAGGTTCGCCGGCCCCACGCCCTCCACCACCACGCCGGGATGGGCCACGGCCCACCCCGTGATCCCGAGGCCTAGGAGGCCGATCCAAAACCCCAGGTACCCGAACCGCTCCCGGTGGGAGAACCGGCCCCGGGGCGGCGGTTTCGCCCACGGCAGGCACGCCCGCACCAGGTCCGCCAGGTCGCCGGGGCGGGGCACGAGCCCCCACGGGTTTCGGCCCTCGAGCCACCACAGGGCCACCCGCACGAGATGGAGCCCGGCCGCGAGCGCGACCAGGAAGGCTGAGACCCCGTGGAGGAACCCCGGATCCACGGGCCAGCCGGCCCCGAGCGCCGGGGTCTCCAGGGCGGGCCCGGTGGCGAGGGCCCCCAGCACGCCGGCGGTGGCCATGAAGTGCAGGCCCCGGTCGACCGGATCGAGCACCTCCACGGTCCGGGGACGCGGGCGGGTCACGGCCGCCTCCCCAGGGCGTGGAGCCCCAGCATCAGGGCCACGACGGCGCCGGCCCACCCCAGGCCCCGGGCCGCCCCGCCCCAGGCCGGGACGTCGGACCTCCGGTCGTGGTCAAAGAGCTGCTGGAACCCCTCTCCCGCGTCCGGATGGCAGGCCGCTGCGCCGCAGGCCTCCCGGGCCTGGGGGCCGGCTTCCACCCCGTGGACCCCGTGACAGGCCGAGCATCCAGGGGCCCGTTCTCCGGCCTCGGCATGGCCGCGCACCCCGAAGGCCCCCGCCGTGTCCGGGTACCGGGCCAGGGGTTCCGTGGCCTGCGGATGGCACCCCTGGCACAACGCGTCCGGATCCTCGGGGAGCCCCCCGCCCCCGTGGCAGGCGAGGCACGGGGGATCGGCCAGGCCGGCGTGGACCCCGGCCTGCTCGGCGGCGGACAGCGCCGCGTGGCTCGCGTCGGGCACGTGGCAGGGGAGATCGCAGCGCACCCGCACCTCGCCGTGGGGAACCCCCTCGGCCCCCTTGTGGCAGTCGGCGCAGGCGAGCCGGCCGTGGAGCCCCGAAGCATAGGCTTCGGCGTGAATCCAGAGCTCGCGGCCCGGCGCGTCGAACCCGGCCACGCCGTGGCACTCCAGGCACGGGTCCGGGCCCGCCGCCCTGCCCGCCGCGGCGGACACGAGCGTGACCACCGCCACGATGAGGACCCGGCTACTCGATCTCAAACAGCACGTCCACATGGATCTCGGCCTCGCGCCGGTCGAAGGGCCAGCCGGCCACGGATTCGGTCACGGCCCGGACGAAGGGGGCGTAGAGTTCCCGCTCGTCCGCGGTGGCCGGGGCCTTGAGTTGGGTGCTCACGATCCGGCCCGCGGCGTCGGTCCAGACCCGGTACCAAACCCGGCAGATCCCCTTTTGCAGCTCCCGCCGGTGGAACCGAAGGTCCGGGTACGGGATCGGCGGGTGGAGCTCCTCAATCCCGGTCGGCGGGTACGACACCACGGTGACCCGGATCCGGGGGTCGAGGTACCCCTCCTCTCCCCCGCCACCCGCTCCGCCCGCCCCCTCGCCCTCTCCGGCCCCAGCGACCCCTCGGCCCCGGGCGGCCTGGCGCTCGGCCAGGGCCTCCCCCCGGGCCTCCAACTCCGCCAGCACCGCAGACCACTCGTCGGGCCTGGGCTCGGGCCGGACGTCGGCCGGCGGAGGCGCGGGCGGTTTCGGCTCGGCCCGGCTCTCGGCCACCGGCGCGCCGGGCTTTCGCACCTCGGGCTCGGGGAGGCCGGGCCGGGGCACCACTCCCGCGGGCGGCCGTTCGGACGGGGCCTCGCGCGCTCGCTCGGCCGCCGGCACCTTGCGACGCGCCTCGGCCCGGTTCACAGGGGCGGGCGGGGCCTCGGCCGCCCCCGTGCCCGCGCGGGGCGGGGGTTCGGGCCGGGGAGGCGGGGGCGGGGGCGGCACGTAGGGCCGCACCCGGAGCGCCCGGCGCACCCGCGCCTGTTCCAACACCGGCCGGTAGGTGACGTCGGGCCCCCACAGCACCAGGGCATGGATCCCCGCGGCCAGGGCGAGGCCCAGTCCCACCCCGAACCGGTGGAGCCGGGTATCCCGGGGATCGGATCCGGGAACGGATCTCACCCGCCGCCCTCCGGCTCGGGCGCGGTGGGCAGGGCCACGTCGGTGATGCCGGCCTGGAGGAGCTCGTCCATCACGTCGGCCACCCGGCCGTAGGGCACCCGCCGGTCGCTTCGCACCACCACGGGCCGGCGGGGGTTCCGACGACGGGCCGCCGCCACCCGGGCGCCCAGGTCCTCCAGGGCCACCGGCTTGCCGTCGAGGTGCACCGGGCCCTCGGCCGGGATCGTGATCACCACCTCGCGCACCTCGACCGGCTCGCCCACCTTGGTTTCCGGCAGTTCGATCAAAAGCCCCCGGTCCACGCTGAAGACGGTCGTCAGCATGAAAAAGATGATGAGCAAAAAGGCGATGTCCGCCATGGACGCCATGGGGACGCCTTCGTCGTCCGGGGGCAGGCGGCGCTTAAATCTCAAGGTACTCTCCGCCGATCTCGTACCGGGCGAGGCTTCGGGCCTGGCGCTCCTCGGCCTCCTCCAGGGCCTCCAGGAACCGGATCGAGCCCTCCTCCAGCTCCATCACGAACCGGTTCACCTTGCCCACGAACAGGGCGTGGCAGAAGAACGCCGGGATCGCCACGGCCAGGCCCGCCGCGGTGGTGATCAGGGCCTCCGAGATCCCCAGGGCCACATTGGCCGGGTCCCCCAGGCCGGCCCGCCCCATGGCCTCGAAGGCCTTGATCATACCGGACACGGTGCCGAAGAACCCCACGAGCGGGGCGGTCTTGGCCACGGCCTGGAGGAACACGAGCCCGCGCTCGAGCTTCGCCACCTCCAGGTCGCCCCGGGCCTCGATGGCCTTCTCCACCTCGGCCCGGCCCCGGCGGATCCGCTCGAGCCCGGCCGTGAGGATCCGGGCCATGGCCCCCCCGCCCTTCCGGGCGATCTCCAAGGCCTCCTCGTAGCGCTGGGCCTCCAGGGCCGCCGCGATCCGGGCCGTGAAGGCCTCGGTGTCGGTGCGGGCCTGGTAGAGCACGAGAAGCCGCTCCACCACCACCGCAAGCCCGGCCACCGACAGTCCGGCCAGCACCCACATGGCCGGCCCGCCCTTCTGGAACAGTTCCCACATATACGGATCTCTCCTGTGAAGTCGGCTGGGCGGCTCGGCGGCTTGGCGGCGAGGCCGCTGAAAACTCGGCGATCCCATCGTCATCGCCTGCACGAGCCCGAGGAGGCGGCTCCCGGGCCGCGGCGACGCAATAGTCAAGGCTTCCAGCCGCCTAGCCGCCTAGCTGCCTAGCTGCCTAGCTGCCTAGCTGTCCAGCCGTCCAGCCGCCTAGCTGCCCTCAGTCGTACCGCGCGTGGCACGGGGTGCAGAGCTCGGCGAAGCTCGGGACCCGCCAGGCCTTCTCCTCCCCCGCCCCCAGGGCCGCCTCACCCCGGACCGCGCCCTTCTCGTGGGGGTTGTGGCAGGTGGTGCACACGATCTGGCCCTCGTGGAGCGGAAGCCGCACCCGGTGCCTCTCCTCGTAGGCGTGGAGCTTCTTCTCCATGGGCTCGGGCATCTCCACGAGGTGGTTCACCGTCGGGTGGGGCGCCGGATCGTGGCACCCCATGCACAGTTCCAGGGGCGAGTGAAGAAACGCGAGCGCCCCGGGCCCCTCCTCCCCCGGCCGCTTCCGGTGGCAGAACACGCAACTCGTGCTCACGAGCCGGCCGTCGTCGGTGACCTGGTCGTGGGGGTTGAGCGCCCCCGCCCCGGCCCGGGGGTGGCACCGGTAGCAGAACTCGGTGGGGGTGAGATACGGCCCGCCCCGGAGGAACCGGGGATTCCGGGGGTCGATCCGTTCGGTGCAGGGCTCGTCGTGGCAGGTGGAGCAGGTGATCTTTCCCTCGGGGCCCAGGGGGAGATCCTGAAAGTCCATGGGGTAGGTCTGTTCGGTGGAGGCCACCCCCACGGGGTGGATCTTCTCGTGGCCCCCGGTGTGGCAGCGCACGCACCGCGCCGTGGCGTCGGGCTCGAGGAACACCGGGTCGGACCCGGGCGCCGGCTCCCCCGGGTGGCAGGCCCGGCACCCGGCCCGGTTCCCGTGCACGAAGCTCGCCGGGCTTTGGGCGGCGAACCGCAGGTAAGCCTTCCGCACGGCGGCCGGGCCCACGTCCTCGGAGTGGAGGTCGTGGCAGGTGTAGCACGCGGGTTCGCCCCCCGGGAGCGGGAGCCCGGCCTCCTCCAGGTCAGCCGTTGGGTCGGCCGCCCCGAGCACCAGGGGGTGGTCCTCGCTGCCTCCCGGGTGGCACAGCCCGCAGGCCGCCTCGATGCGGTCCGGGCCCGCCGCGCCCCCGTCGAGGGTGCGAAACGTCATCTGCCCGGGCGGGGTCTGGGCCGGGTCCTCCAGGTGGCAGAACAGGCAGGCGATCGCGGTGTGGGGGTTCTTGGGCCGGTTGGCCGCCGGGGCCGGGCCCCCGGCCTCCAGCCGGTTCCGGGCGGCCTGGAGGCCCTGGTCATCCGGGGCCACCACCACGAAGAACCGGAAGTCCTTGTCCTTGTGGCACACCCGGCAGGTCTTGGGCAGGAGGTCGTGGGCCGGGTCCGCGGGCTCCACCAGACGGTACGACACGTCGCCGGCCCGGGCCGGGCCGGCGAGGCAGACCAGCAAAAACAAGACGGCCAGGGGCGTCCTCATGCGGCGCGGTTCCTCCCGAAACCGAACGTCCGCTCGAGCCCCTGGCCTCTTCGCCCGCAACAAAAAACGGCGGAGGGAAAGATGGTCGGGACGACTGGATTCGAACCAGCGACCTTCTGCTCCCGAAGCAGACGCGCTACCAGACTGCGCCACGTCCCGACGCTTCCCGCTCACCGTTGCTCCGGCCTCAGCCGGAAGGCGGATTCTACCCACAACGCGACTCCCGTTTCAAGCTCCCCTCGGCCTCAACCTCCTTCCACCGCGCCCGTCGCGCCCCCTCCGGCAACACCGGCCCCCGAGGACGAGCCTACCGGGACTCGCCTGGGGCCCTCCGGACCGGCACGCGAACGTGAAGGACCGTGAGGCCCCCCTCGGTGTCCAGCAGGAGATACCGGGCCTCGTCCCCGCCCCCGGCCGGCCCCGGGTTGAGGAGCAACCGATCGCCCACCTCCCGGGTCAGGGGCTCGTGGGTGTGCCCCACCAGGAGCACCCCGGCCTCCACCAGGGCGAACACCTCATCGAGTTCCCCCTTGGGGGTGTCGGCGTCCAGGGGGCGCCAGGCCTCCCGGGGATCGGCGTGGCACAGGGCGAGCGCCACGCCGCCGTCCTCCACCCGGATCCAGGCGGGCAGATCCGTGGGGTCGGCTTCCCCCCGCACCCCCACGACGCCGGCCTCCCGAAGCCGGGCCCAGACCACGGCCCCCTCGGGCCCGCCCCCCATGTCCCCCAGGTGGAACAGGGCCTCGGCGCCCCGCCGCCGGGCGTCCTCCAGGATCGCCTCCAGGGCGGGGAGGTCGCCGTGGAGATCGGCGAAGGCCGCGATCCGCACCCCGGCTATCCGCCCTTCAGGTGCCGGAGGGCGTCCATGCCGGCCACGGCGCCGTCGCCCACGGCCGTGGCCACCTGGTGGAACCGCCGGCGACGCACGTCGCCCACGGCGTAGACCCCGGGCACGCTCGTCTCGCAGTCCTCCCCCGCCACCACGTACCCGGCCTCGTCCAGGTCCACCACACCCCGCAGGAAATCGGTGCCCGGCAGTTTTCGGCCCGAGAAGATGAACACCCCGTCCACCGAGAGCTCCCTCTCCCCGCCCGAGGCGCGGTCCTCGATCCGGAGCCCGGTCACCCCCTGCTCGTCCCCCAGCACCTCGAGGGGCTTCGCGTTCGGCACCACCTGGACCTTGGGGTGGGCCAGGAGCTCCCGGCGCAGGTCGCTCGTGGGTTTGAGCTCGGCCGTGGGGATCACGAGGTACAGGGGGTCCGCGAACCGGCTCAGGAAGTGGGCCTCTTCCATGGCCCACTCGCTCGCCCCCACCAGCGCCACGGGCCGGCCCCGGTAGAGGGCGCCGTCGCAGGTGGCGCAGTAGGAGACCCCCCGGCCCAGGTACTCCTCCTCCCCGGGCACCCCGAGCCGCTGCACGAGCCCGGTGGCCACCACCACCACCCGGGACCGGAACGGAAACCCCGAAACCACCACCTCCTTTTCGTCCCCGTCGACCCGCAGGGCCTCCACCCGGCCGAACTGGATCTCGAGCCCGAACCGGCGGGCCTGCTGCTCCATGCGGTCGATGAGCTCCCGGCCGCTGATCCCCTCCGGGAAGCCCGGGTAGTTCTCCACATGGGCCGTCTGGGCGATCTGGCCGCCCAGGAGGGCCTGCTCGAGAAGCAGCGTCTTCCGGCCCGCCCGGGCCAGGTACATTCCCGCGGTGAGGCCCCCGGGCCCCCCGCCGATCACGATGGCATCGTAGGCGTCACTCATGTCGTGTCCCCTCTCCCCCGTTCGGTGGTCATGCTATTACTCCGGCGGCTAAATAGGCACGGCCGGGGGCATGGGGCCTGCTGGAGCGCCGGGCGTGGCTCCTACAGTGGCCGGATGCCGCTCTCACGCACGGCCGGAAGCAGGCCCCATGCCCTCGCGGTCTCCTTGCGGGCCTCTATTGGCGCCGGGTTCATAGACGGTCCCCCCGGGGACCAGGCGCCCTCACTCCCGCGGGTTCTCGGTCCGGTAGGCGTTGACGAAGGCCCGGGTCAGATCGCGGGCCGCGGCCAGCACCGCGTCGGCGGCCCGTCCGCTCATCTGGGCCAGCACCGCCGACTCCCGCCAGGTGACCGCCCGAACCGGAACACCCCGGGCCGTGGTCACCGGCTCTTCCAGGGCCAGGTCCACGGCGCAGGCGAACAGGCCCGCCCCCCGCAGCTCGGTGGCCCGCGCCCGAACGACAAGGGCGGCCTCCCCCGCGGCCGTCCCCAGGCCGGCCGCCTCCAGCTCCCCCCGCACCGCCCCGGCCAGGGCCTCCCGGGTGAGCCCCGTCCGCTCGAGGGCTGCCGGCACCTCGGCCGCCTCGACCCGGGGCGGTTCAAGCCCCCGAAGCGCCTGCTCCTGCCCCCGCACCGGTGTCGCCAGGCACAGGAGCGCCGCCGCCAGCGCAAGCCACCGTTCCATGGTCACCCCTCCTCTCGTCCCCCGCCAAGTACACGGTCTGGGTGGGGAACGCGAACTCCACCCCCTCCTCGGCAAACACCCGCTGGATGCCGTGGAGCACCTCGTTTCCGTACCGGAGCGAGGTGGCCCAGTCCGGCAGGTGGGCCTGGAACCACACCCGGATCACCTTGGAGTACCGATCGAGCCGGTCCAGGTAGATCCAGCACATCTGGGGATTTACTTCGGGGAGATCCAGCACGTAGGCCCGGAGCCGCTCGGCCAGGCGCTGGAGCCGGTCGGCCGGCACCTCGTAGGGCACGTCCAGGTCCCACTTGTACATGAATTTGGTCCTGCCGAAGTAGTTTTTCACCGCACCCTTCACGAAGTCGGCGTTGGGGATGGACACCGTGGTCATGTCGGAGAAGAGCTCGAGGTAGGTCCGGAACAGCCCGATCTTGGTGACCGTGCCCGACCACGGGCCGAAGGCGATGAAGTGGCCCTCATCGAAGATGCCGGTGCCGTAGATGTAGAGCCGGCCCACCAGGTTGGCGAGCGGCTCCTTCACCGCCACCACCAGGGCGATCCCGCCGATCCCGAGGCTCGCCCAGATCGCCTTGAGGTCCACCCCCAGGTTGGAGAGCACCGTGAGGAAGCCCAGGATCCACAGGACCATGTTGGCCACCTCGCGGATCTGCTTCTCTACCCGGGCCACGGTGCGGCGCCGGTCCTGCAGGTCCTCCACCCCGCGGGCCTCGAGCCGGTCCAGGTACGCCCGGGCCCCCACCTCGACCAGCCCCTGCACGAACCGGATCGCGATGGCGAAAAAGAGCACCACCGCCACCACCACCAGAACCCGGTCGATCCAGCCGGAGAAGGGATCGGGGATCCGGAGGTTCGCCTTGGCGAGCCACACCCCGCCTAGCAAGAACAGGTGGACGGCCGGCGAGAGCACCCGGCCCACCAGAAGGTCGTCGAGCCGGGTCCGGCTCTTCTCGGCCCACCGGGCCAGGTAGCGCTCCAGCACAAACCGGCCCACCCGCCCCAAGACGGCCGCGGCCACAACAATGCCCAAGGCCACCAGGTAGGCGCGCACGGTGTTCCCCAGAACGGATGCATCCAGTCCGGGCATCGACCTCCTCTCTTCTGTCCGGGGGGCAGGTCCTCCGGCGGCCGATCAAAGCACACGGCGGGCGGGGGGCGCAACCGGGCGCAGGTGCCCCGGCCGGTCAGGGGGGTGAGGGCGCGCCGGCCGCGACCAACCGGGCGATCGGAACGTCGGCCTCGGGCAGGGGGTAGCGGGGGAGTTCCGGCGGGGTGGCCCAGGCCACGGCCTGGCCGTGGAGCCCCCGGGGCTCGCCCTCGACCAGGCGGCAGGCGTAGGCGGTCATGCGGATGGCGATGTGGGGGTACCGGTGCTCCACGGTGGCGAGCACCTCCCCCACCTCGACGCCGATCCCGAGCTCCTCCCGGAGCTCCCGGGCGAGGGCCTGCTCCGGGGTCTCCCCGGGCTCCACCTTGCCCCCCGGGAACTCCCACAGCCCCGCGTGGGCCCCCGAAGGGCGCTGGGCCAGGAGCACCCGCCCGTCGCCGCGGCGCACCACGGCCGCGACGACGGGCACCCAGTCGGTCCGCCTCACGTGGCGAGTTCCGGCAGGTTCTTGAAGTAGTCCAGGGCCTCGGGGTTCGCCAGGGCGTCGCGGTTTTTCACCTCCTCGCCGTGGACGATCTTGGTGACCGCGATCTCCACCTTCTTGCCGTTGAGGGTGCGCGGGATGTCGGGCACCTGGATCACCTTGGCCGGCACGTGGCGCGGGGTGCAGTTGGTGCGAATCTGGGTCTTGATCTTCTTCACCAGGGCCTCGTCCAGGGTGAGCCCGGGCCGGAGCACCACGAACAGGATCACCCGGACGTCGTCCTCCCACTTCTGGCCGATGACCAGGGAGTCCACCACCTCGTCCAGGGCCTCCACCTGCCGGTAGATCTCGGCCGTGCCGATCCGCACCCCGCCCGGGTTCAGGGTGGCGTCGGATCGGCCGTACACGATCACCCCGCCCCGGGGGGTGATCTCGATGTAGTCGCCGTGGCGCCACACCCCGGGGAAGTACCGGAAGTAGGCGTCCAGGTACTTCTCGTTGCCCGGGTCGTTCCAGAAGTAGATCGGCATCGAGGGGAAGGGCGCGGTGCACACAAGTTCGCCCTTCTGACCGATCACGGGCTTCCCGTCGTCGGTCCAGGCCTCCACCTTCATGCCGAGGCCGCGCTTTTGGATCTCGCCGGCGTACACCGGGTCGATGGGCGAGCCCAACATGAAGCACGAGATGATGTCGGTGCCGCCGCTGATCGAGGCGAGCTGGAGGTCCTGTTTCACCTCCTGGTACACCCACTCGAACCCGTCCTCGGAGAGCGGCGAACCGGTGGAGCACACGGCCTTGAGGGCCGAGAGGTCGAAGTCCCGGCCGGGGTGCACCTCGGACTTCTGGCACAGGCTGATGTACTTCGCGCTCGTCCCGAACACCGTGAGCCTTTGCTCCTCGGCCATCTTCCACAGCACGTTCATGTCGGGGTAGGCCGGGCTGCCGTCGTAGAGCACCACCTTGGCGCCCACGAACAGGGCGCTCACGAGCCAGTTCCACATCATCCACCCGCAGGTGGTGAAGTAGAAGATCGCGTCACCGGGCTTTAGGTCGGTGTGGAGGATGTGCTCCTTGGCGTGCTGGATCAGGGTGCCCCCCGCGCCGTGGACGATGCACTTGGGCACCCCCGTGGTGCCCGAGGAGTACATGATGTACAAGGGGTGGTCGAAGGGGAGCTGGGCGAACTCCACCTCGGCCGCGTCGTTCGCCAGCGCGTCGGCCCAGAGCACCCCCTTCCCGCCCAACACCGAAAGGTCGGGCGAGTCCGAGACGAACGGGACCACCACGATCCGCTCCACCGCCGGGATCTCCCGGGCCACCTCGGCCACCCGGCCCAGGGAGTCGAAGGCCTTCCCGTTGTAGAAGTACCCGTCGCAGGTCACGAGCACCTTGGGCTCGATCTGGCCGAACCGGTCCATCACCCCCTTGAACCCGAAGTCCGGGCTGCACGAGGACCAGATCGCGCCCATGCTGGTGGTCGCCAGCATGGCCACCACGGTCTCGATGCGGTTCGGCATGAACCCGGCGACTCGGTCCCCCTCCTTCACCCCGGCCTCCTTGAGGAACCGGGCCATCTTGGCCACCAGCCGGTACAGCTCGGCGTAGGTGACCCGGGAGTGCTCCTCGCCGCCCTCGCGCACGAACACCAGGGCCGGCCGGTCGTCCCGGTGCCGGAGCAGGTTCTCGGCGAAATTGAGCCGGGCCCCCCGGAACCACTTGGCCCCGGGCATCACGGGGTTCTCGAGCACCGCCTCGTAGGGGGTGGAGTGGCGGATGCCCACGAACTTCCACACGCTCTCCCAGAACGCCGGGATCTCCCGGATCGACCAGTCGTAGAGGTCGTCGTAGGTCTTGAGGTCGAGCCCGTGCTGCTCGTTCACCCACCGGATGAACCGGGTCAGGTTCGCCTGCTCGATGCGCTCGGGCGACGGGGTCCACAGGAGCTTGGCCATGGCGAGATTCCTCCTCTCTTCGAATTGGCGAAACCGAGCTTCGAATCCGTCCCAATAAACGGAGTTTGACCATAACCAAACCGGCGGTCGGGGACAAGGGAGTGGTGTTGACACGGCCGCGGGGCAGGGCTATCGAATCGGGGCGTGGAACCCCGGGAGGTCGAAAACGAGGGCCTGGGCCGCGGCCCGGGACGACTCATCGTGCGGAGGCTGCAACATGGCCGGCGCCCACCCCCTCTCCCCCGCCACCCTCCCCTTTCGCTGGCCGGAATGGTTCCCCCGTCTCAAGCGGTTCCAGCGGCCGGACGGGTGGGTGGCGGGATGGCAGGTGGTGAACACCCTCGTGCCGTACCTGGCCCTGTGGGCCCTCATGGCGGCCTTGGTGCGTAACGGCTACCCCTACGCCCTCACCCTCGTCCTGGCCGTGCCCGCCGCCGGGCTCCTGGTGCGGGTGTTCATCCTGTTCCACGACTGCGTCCACGACTCGTTCTTCCCCTGGAAGGCGGCGAACACGGTCCTGGGGTACCTGTGCGGCACCCTGGTCTTCACGCCCCTGGAAGACTGGCGGTTCACCCACTTAAAGCACCACGGCACCTACGCCAACCTGGACGCCCGGGGGGTGGGGGACATCACCACGCTGACCCTCGAGGAGTACCGGGCCCTGGACCGGGGCCAACGGCTCCGGTACCGGCTGTACCGAAACCCGCTGGTGCTTTTCGGCATCGGGCCCCTCTACCAGTTCCTGATCCGTCAGCGCTGGCCCAGCCGGGCCGTGAGCCGAAAGGCCCGGCGAAGCGTGTGGATCACCGACGCGCTCCTGGCCGCGATTTTGCTGGGGGCGTGGTGGACCGTGGGGCTACGGACCTACGTGCTCGTGCAGCTCCCGATCATCTGGCTGGCGGGGGCCGGGGGGGTCTGGCTCTTCTACGTGCAGCACCAGTTCCCGGGCGTGTACTGGGCGAGGCGGCCCGACTGGAACCCGCTTCGGGCGGCCTTCGACGGCAGTTCGTTCTACGACCTGCCCCCCCTGCTGCGGTGGTTTTCGGGGAACATCGGGTACCACTTCGTCCACCACCTGCGGCCCCGGATCCCCAACTACCGGCTCAAGGCCTGCTACGAGGCCGTTCCCGAGCTGCGGGGGAAGAAGCCCCTGGGATTCCGCGAGAGCCTCGCCACGGTCCGGCTCAAGCTCTGGGACGAGGCCAACGGCCGGCTGGTGGGGTTCCCCCCTCTCCGCGAGGACCTGGCGGCGTAGGCCCGACCCCAGGCCCGCGCATCCCCCCCCTCGCAGCCGTCCCCTCTTGAAGCCCTTTTGGAGGTCCAAGGGGCCCAGGAGGGGGGGGGCGAGCTCACCGAAATCGGTTCACCCGGTCCTTGAGGCGGGGCAGCACCCGGGGAAACGCGGGGTGGTCCCGGCCGCCCAGGAGGGCGAAGAGCAGGGTCTCGGTGGTCAGGGGGAAGACGCCGGCGCGCAGGAGAAGTTCCCGGCCCGTCCGCTGGTCGCGGGGGTTCCGGGAGAACACGGCGTCGTCGAGGAAGGCGACCCGGCGGCCCCGCTCCAAGAGCCCCAGGGCGGTCTGGAGGACACACACATGGGTCTCGATCCCCAAGAGCGCGACCCACCCGGTGCCGAGGGCCTCGAGGCCGTCGAGGGCCGCCGGGTCGCGGGTGGCGTCGTAGCGGCCCTTGGCCGCGACCCGGGCGCCGGGCGCCGCGGCCGCCACCTCGGGGTGGGTGGTCCCGAACCGGCCCGGGTCGAGTTCGAGGAGGAGGGTGGGAAGCCCCAGGGGTTCCAGGAGCCAAAGCGACCCGGCCACGGCGGAGACCACGCGCTCGGCCCGCCGGGGCGGATAGGCCTTGAGAAGCCCGGGTTGGACGTCCACCACCGCGAGCCCCACCTCCCCCGGCCGGGGAAGGAGCCGGGTCACGTCCCCTCCTTCTTCTCCTTCACGACGCACCGCACGCCCTCCCCCTGCCACCCGGGGCCGAAGCAGCCGTTACAACTCACGCACCGGGCCGGGGCCCGGTCGCCCCGCTCCCACCGCGCCGGGAGGTCCGGCTCCCAAATGAGCGGCCGCGACAGGCTGAAGAGGTCGGCCACCCCCTCGGCGAGCAGGTCCTCCAGCGTCTCGATCCGACGCAAGCCCCCCACCGTGGCCACGGGGCACCCGACGCGGCGCTTCACCGCGGCCGCCAGATCCCGGAGGTAGGCCTCCCCCTCCCCGGGTTTCACCTTGGCCCGGGCCGGCCCGCGGTCGCCCGAGGCCGGGGTGCCGCCGCTCACCTCGATGAACGCGACCCCGCGCTGGGCGAGCCACTCGGCCACCTGGGCCGCCTCGTCGATCTCCAGCCCCCGGTCCACGAAGTCGCAGCCGTTCAGCTTGACGGCCAGGGGGAAGTCGGGGCCGGCCACGCCCTGCACCGCCGCCACGATCTCCTCCAGGAACCGGAACCGGTTCCGCAGGGTGCCCCCGTAGGCGTCGGTGCGCTGGTTCGTGCCGGGCGAGAGGAACTGGTTGATCAGGTACCCGTGGGCCGCGTGGAGTTGGACGAAGTCGAACCCCGCCTCCCGCACCCTCCGGGCCGCCCGGGCGAAGTCGCCGACGACCCGGGCGATCTGCTCGGCCGACATCTCCCGGGGCATCTCGGGGAACTGGGGGTGGTCCACGAACGAGGGGGCAATGGGGGTCATGCCCCCGATCCAGTCCGACCGGGTTTGCCCCCCGGCGTGGACGATCTGCACCCCGGCCAGCGCCCCGCCCTCGTGGATGGCCCGGGCGATCCGGGCGAGGCCCTCCACGTGGCCGTCGTCCCACACCCCGAGCATGCGCGGCGCCTGGCGCCCCTCGGGGCTCACGGCCGCGTACCCGGTGATCACGACGCCGGCGCCGCCCCGGCCGAGCTCGGCGTAGCGCTCCACCAGGGCGTCGGTGGCGCGGTTGTCCTCGTCGGCGAGCCCGAGCCAGGTGGCCGAGCGCACGATGCGGTTGCGGGCCGTCAAGGGCCCGATCCGGACGGGTTCGAAGATGTCGTACATGGCGGAATCCTCTCGAAAAGGCTAGAAGCTAGAAGGCTGGAAAGCTGGGAGGCCCCTCCCTGCCCGCTGCGGCGGATCGGGGGCCGGAGAAGGGCCGGGACCGAACCGCCCCCGGCAGTCCTCCGTGCTCTCCGTGTCCTCCGTGGTTCCGTACCCCTGAGCCGCCGTGAGAAGAAGGCCCTGGTACTCGGCGATGTGCTCGCAGAACTCCCGGACGGCCTCGGCGGTTTCCGACAGGGTGACCCCGGTGCGGGCCATGAACCGGAGGCCCTCGTCCCGCCGCAGCTCCACCACCTCGGCCAGGTGGAACCGCCCCACCCGAAACCCGAGGGCACGGGCCGCGGCCTCCAGGTGGCCGAACCGGATCGTGTACTCGTCGTGGTCCTTCAGGGGCACCCGCCGGGGGTAGCCGTCGCCCTCCGGCACCGGCAGGAACCCGTAAGGATCGGGAAGCCGCACGTCCGAGCTGTGCTCCGTGAGGAACACGGCCCGGGCCTTGCCGGCCAGGGCCTCCAGGAACTCCACCGCGCCCAGATTGAACGCGAAGGTCTCCGGGGCGCCCGAAAGATCGATCCCGTAGCGCCGGACCCGCTCGGCCACGGCGGCCGTGACCGGGTCGGCCGGCTCCCCGGCAGCGGCCGCCAGCACCCGATCGCGCCGGAGCCCCACCGCGGTGGGGAAATCCCCCACGATCTCGTTGGCGATCACGAGGTCCGCCGGCTCGGCCAGGCCCGCGAAGTAGGCCCGGGCGTCCTCCTCCACGAAGGCCGCCCCCGGAAGCGCCCCGAGCCTCCGGCGCTGCTCCGCCAGGAACCGGGGGCTCAGGTCCACCATCGTGATCCGGCGGGGCGGCCACTCCCGCGAGAACGCCTCCATCAGGGTGCCGTACCCGCCCCCCACCTCCACCACGTGCCCCGGCCCCTCCCACCCCAAATGGGCGCGCAGGAACCGGGCCACCAGGGCGCCGTAGGGCAGGCGTTCCTCCAGGGCCGCGGCGTAGGGCCCGGCCGGGTCGGCCAGGCTCTGGCACACCGTGAGCTCCCAGAAGAGGCTCGGGTGCTCCCCCCGGTAAAACCCCTCGGTGCGGTTCAGGCGGGGGTCGGCCGCAGGTCCCATGGCCGGTCTGCGCGAGGCCGCCAAGATAATCCGGAAAGCCGCCGGTGCAACCCCGCGCCGCTCACAGCACGTTGGCCGCGAGCTCGGCCAGGGGGCTTCGCTCGCCCTTCTCCAGGGTCACGTGGGCCGCGATGGACTGGTTCTTGAAACGCTCCACGCAGTAGCTCAGGCCGTTAGAGGTGGAGTCGATGTAGGGGTTGTCGATCTGGTACGGGTCGCCCGTGAGCACGATTTTCGTGCCCTCCCCGGCCCGGGTGATGATCGTCTTGATCTCGTGGGGCGTCAGGTTCTGGGCCTCGTCCACGATCATGTACTGGTACGGGATCGAGCGGCCCCGGATGTAGGTCAGGGGCTCCAACGACATGAGCCCCATGTCGATGAGCTCCTGGTACCCCCGCCGGCGCCGGCCCTCCCGGTCCTCCACCCCCGCGAACAGGAAGTCCACGTTGTCGAAGATGGGCTGCATCCAGGGCCGGAGCTTCTCCTGCACGTCGCCCGGCAAGAACCCGATGTCCCGGCCCATGGGGAAGATCGGCCGGGACACCAGGAGCCGCTTGTACACCTGCTCCTCGATGCTCTTCTGGAGCCCGGCCGCGATGGCCAGGAGCGTCTTCCCCGTCCCGGCCTTCCCCACCAGGGTCACGAGCTGGATCCGCTCGTCCAGGAGGGCGTCGAGGGCGTAGCGCTGCTCTCGGTTCCGCGGGTGCACGCCCCACACCCCCTCCTTGGGCACTCGCACGGGCTCCACCTTGCCCGACTCGGCCCGGTACCGGCCGAGCCCCGCGTGCTGGGGATTCGTCTCGTCCCGGAGCCACACGTACTGGTTGTCAAAAAGCTCGGCCTCCACCTCGACCCCGTGCTCGTGGAAGAACCGGTCCACCGTGCCGGGGGGCACCGAGAGCTCGGCCGTCCCGGTGTAGAGCTCCTCGAGCCGCACTTTGCCCCGCTCGTAGTCCTCGGCCCGGATCCCCAGGGCGTTGGCCTTGATCCGGAGGTTGGTGTCCTTGGTCACGAACACCACGGGCAGCTCCTCCGTCTCCTTGAGGGCCAGGCACACGGCCAGGATCCGGTTGTCGCCCTTGCCCGCCGCGAGTTCGGGGGGCAGCCGGTCGGCGTACTCCAGCCCGAACATGACCCGCACCGCGCCGCCGTGGTCGTTGGGGATGCCGGCCTTCAGGTCCCCCTTGGTGCGCAGCGCGTCCAGGTAGCGCGACACGTGCCGGGCGTTCCGGCCGATCTCGTCCAGGTTCTTCTTGAACCGGTCGATCTCCTCGATCACCGTGATCGGGATGTTGACCACGTTGTCCTCGAAGGCGTTCAGGGCCTCGGGGTCGTGGAGGAGCACGTTGGTATCGAGGACGTAGTTCTTTTTGGCCATGGGGGATCCTTTCGGTAGGCGAGGAGGCTGGAAAGCTG